>JBQCDM010000161.1:0-3990 GCA_051961235.1 Nucleicultricaceae bacterium (SeqCode) | reverse complement strand
AGGGTTTATCTCTACGCCAGGTCTATTAAAGAAACAGGAAAAACCGTCTATCAAGTAATCATAATTATTTTCGCTTTGATTACTATCATCTGAACTAATTAAATGAAACAATTCTTTTTATCCTTTTATTATATTCTTGAAATTAATTAGTTAATTGATTATAAGTTTTTCAAGGATAAATTTTTTTTTATTTTTCTCTCTTGAAATCTACAAAATTAGATCCATTTGTTTCTTGATATCATAGTACTTGTTTCATCTAGGCTGACTCATGAATAAAAAACTCTTCCTCGGCGTTTCACTTATTTCGTTTTGCGCCTTCATATCGTCTGCACCCCTCTTTGCAGATTCTGATATCCTCCCTATCCAGTTTCAACCTCAAGTAACTGTTGAAAACGCACATCTCAAAGTGCTTAAGACTTTTAAATCGATTAAAAAAACAGTCAAAATTGAAATCATCAAAGAGCTTTTAAAGAAGCTTGTCTTGCTCAGTTTAGAACAAGGCAAAGCTAAAAAGCACTTTGATCGCATTGCCGTGAAAGAATCCTCAGGAAGTCCTTTTGCAAAAGACAAGAACAACACGCGCCTTTTAGAGATCACATCACCTCAATCGTTTACATACCACACAGAAATTGCACACCCTGCTGCATCTTCTGTGTTCTTTGAATCAGCCCCCTCTATCAATATATCTCCCCTAGAAGAAGCGATGCCTTTTGAAACAAACACGGCGGCAACAAAAGCATCAAGGGACATCTCATCCGACGTGACTTCTCCTGTCATCCACACGTTTTCTGGAGCAGACACACCTAACGTGCATTATACTCAACACAATAATATGCATGACATGCTACCGGTGATTGATCTGGGGGATCTTAAAATTTATCGAGACCCTCAAGGAAAATTCTTATCTATCAATGACAAGATTCTTCTTACCAAAAAGGGATTAACGCGCCTTAAAAACAGAATTGCACAGCAAGAAAAAGCAATTCAACACATGAGAAATCGTCTTCAAATCCTCTCTCAGGAGTTTGCATCCGGCAGCATTACTGAGGAGGAATTCTTAATGGCTCAAATTGAATTGAATAAAGCCGTTACACTTTGCACATCTCTAAAAGAAGCGCAAAAAATCCATCAGCAAGAACTTGAATCCCATGGCAACCTCGTAGCACTTTTAGACCAATTGCCGAATGAGGTCGCATATGGATCAAAGCCTACAACCAATGGACCTGGACTCGCGCAGGTTTTCTTTCAAGCATTTGATGCAACAGAGCAATGCGTGTTATCAGAAAAATCTGAACTATGGAAAGATCAAAAAGCAATCCAAGAATCCTTAGATCGCTTCTTTGGCATTAACATGCCTATAGAGTCACCAGCCATTATCGCTCTTTACAAACTTCATAAAGAAATTGCACGTGAGAATCCGCAACAAAAGATTGAAACCACCACATATCTTGCGGGCAGGTCCATTATTACTGAAGTCATTGATGCGTTAGGCGAAGATAGTGAAACACAACAAACGCTCTCATCACTTTTGCCACCACCTAAGCGGTATGCATCAGAGAAGCTTTTAATTGATGATTACACAAGACGCCTCAGCAACTTCCCCATCATCTTTGGAGAAGATACGAGCAATGTTATCAAACGCCACTTTGAGCAAACGCCCAATCTTAGATCAAAACAAGCAGCATCTGCACACGCGTTCCTAGTAAAATTGCTGGATCTTTCATTGCGTCTTAGCAAGGGAATTCATGGTGCACGCGCTGTTGCAAACATAAAATTCAATCAAAATGACTTTTTAGACGATGTAGCACACACAATAGCGCCATTAAAAGCCATCTTCGGGCCTCAGTCTGCTTTGGACGCACTCCAAGATACCTTTAAAGCAACGAACATTAGTGCCGCACTCTGTGGAACAGTTACCGAAAAGATTCAAAATCTGATTGTGGAGCGATTGGTAGGCGCAAACAAGCTTGAGACGCTACAAAACCTTCAAGCGCTATATATCTCTCTAACGGGCGATATAGGAGAAATGCAACCGCTCATTGAAAAAAGATTTCGTGCAATATCAAATGATCCTGCTGACCTAAAAGCTGCGCTTAAAGACTTTATTGATGATACATCAGGAAAACACGATTATTTAGAACCACTCAGGAAAATACTTCAAGGGGTAGATGCTATTGTGTCCCAAAGACTTTCCCCTCTTCAAGGACGACAGTTGGCCGGATCGAAGCTTGCAAAAATTATACAAGAAACGCACCTTGCAACGTATCATTTATCCTCCACAAAAACGCGCACGCCTAATGAAATCATTGGCAAAGCTCTTAATGAATTGATCAGACAAGAATTCAAAGGACTTGCCATTAAAAATCAGGCATTTGAAACGCCCGTTGAAACCCTGACAAAAAAGCTATTTTTAGAAGGTCTTTTTGAGGGTATTGCGCTGAGTTCAGAAGAACGTGACGAAATCGTTGATCATGTGAGAAAAGCAACTACCCTTTTCAAATTAGCTGATACGATGGGGAAACAAGAGCGCGAGAGAAGAGAAAATGAACTACTCACACCAGCGTTTAAGGCGCTAACGCAAAAAGTCGTTGTTCTCATATCGAACAACGCTTATACAAAAAGCCCAATTGATGTAAAGCAAGAGCTGAATGCACCATCACATGGCAGTCTTTCTGCGCGCCAACTAAAGGAAAATAAGGTTGAAATCACGCAAGATCTAGCGCTACATCTTGATCAAGCTCTCCAACATCTAGGATCCCCCCTTGAAGCGCTCCTTGAGCAAGAGATAAAAGATTTACTCACGCAATGCATTGAAGCTTCAGAAAAAACGAAGAATCTACCTAAACAAAGCAAAACGGACCTTCTCGATCTTCTGATGTCTGGTATCAAGCGTGCTGGTGATGCGCTTCTAAAGATTGACGAAACTAAAAAAGCACTCGCAAAAACGCATATTAAGCTCGATACTAACTACAATACGATATTGGGATTGTTAGGCGGTGACGCTCTGACTCAAAAACAAGCGTTAACATTAAGATCACCAAAAGAAAAGCTTTGGCTCTACAACGCACTCGTCGATCTTGGGGAAGAAGCTGTTGTTTTGACCCCTGATATTGAGCAAAGAATCCACCGCATCATCGATCAAGCAAACAACCCTGATGCCAGGATTACTTATACTCATGCAGATTTTTTGCAAGACGCTCTTGCGGGGTGCGATGCCATAAATACAGAAATTTCTTCAAACGCTTTCAAAGAAAATTTGAGCCCATTTGAGATAACGCTTGCCTCATCCTTAGCATGGCAAAAACATGATAGCTTCGTAAAACAAAGGGGACTTAAGAAAGCGCTTAAACAAAGCGTGGAAGAAAAAGAAATATCAGAAATACAAGCTTCTATGCAGAATTTTCTCACCCTCTTCACCCCTGAAATCAGGGCGGAGCTCGGTCTTTCTCTTGTCGATAACAAAGCAAAAGTTGTTGAAATTATTGAGAACGCTACAAAGAATCAAAATAATTTACTTGAGGGAATGACAACGCAACAACGCGTGGATATCAAAAAAGGGAAAAATGCCGCCTTAGATATGGGCGGTATTGTAGCATTAAAGGATAAATCACTTAAGAAGACTTTTCCAAAACCAGAGAAACTCAGTAAAGGCAAGTTTCAAACACATATGGATCGCCTCCTTAAAAAAGTAAGCAAACACCTGAGCTTTCTGGATGATAGTGTGATTCAAGGCTTCATGCTGATGCTATCAGAGAAGTTTAATATCCACACGCCTATTGACCTGACAAGAGAAAAGGTAAATCTCAAGAAGAGTGTCGAAATCATTGCCAAACAACTATTAGAGCAATTTTATGGATTACTTGGCGTCCATAATGAAGCCGATGCTATTGATACTTTGATGAAGCGATTTACACCCTTTGACGATGCTTTGGATGGAACAGAAAAAGATCTCATGAAGCGGTATGCAACTTACTTCTCTAATAAAGCGCG
>JBQCDM010000160.1:0-3317 GCA_051961235.1 Nucleicultricaceae bacterium (SeqCode) | reverse complement strand
TTCATCAAAACCTATAACTGGATTTTTTCCTTTTCCTGACGATCTTCCTGAAGCGATCACCTTAGAACAGTATGTCGCATATTCTGAGCCTCTCATTATGATCGTATCAAGTTATATAAGTGCCGATGATGCCTATCAAAACAGGGGTATTTTTAGAAATCCTGTAAGCTTTTTGACCGACGATTATCCAGGACTTGGCTTGCTGCTCCACGCGGTTACTAGCCTTGCGCGCCAGCAACAAAATCCGAATTTTCACTTTATGTTTGTTGATCCAGATGACAACACCGTGATGTGGCAAATCTTAATGGACAACTTTGACCATACGGAAGCTAAATTCCCTGAAGAAGCGCTTAAATATAGATCTACAACAGAATACTACAAGGTAGAAGGAAATGAGATTGTTAAAGTACCCGTTGATAAATCTGATATTTATAAAAATAAATTCAGCCAATCTGACAACACAGAATGGAAAAAGTATCTAAGCGCTCAAATTAAAGTTGAAGCCCTTGTAAAGAAATTCAAAGAATACAATGCAAAACCAGAAATCGCACCAAAACAAGAAGTTCCAACATCTCTAACAGAAAAGAAAGAAGAGACGACTCTTCAAGCACCAATAAAAGAAGAAACAGTTCTTCAAACGACAAAACCAAAAGCTTCAAAGAAACGCTCATTAGCGTCAGAAGAAGAGACAAGTAGAAAACGTATACGTCTCAACACAGCGGTAAAATCAGAATCTGAACATCAAGAATCTGAAGCAGGAACGTTTGAATCTAATATAGTGATAGAAGATTAATCTTCTCACCATATAAAAATCATAAGGGAATGATCGTACCGTATCATTCCCTTAAATGCTCCCTACTCCAGCCTAGCGATGCGTTAGAGAAAATAAGGCACGAGACGCACCCATCATCGCCAACATCAAAAGCGCAAATGTTAGAAGACCATCACCTGGAAGATGCGCCAGCACAAACGTTCCTAGCACACCACAACAGGTGGTTAGAAAATAGAACGCACTTGAGATCGCCCCCTTAGGCATATCTAAAGCCGTCATCGCCATACGACTGAGCGGTGCATAGAGCATACCAAAGCTGAAGGTAAAAAAGCTCATTCCACCCAAAAGCAGAAGCAGACTTGAACTATGCGCAAGTGCAAGCAGCAAAACGCCAAACAAACTGATAATGGCCAAAAGAAGTCCGAATTTTATCCATGTTTGCGTCTCTATGCGCTCGCTTAAAAAACGCACGCATTGCGCCCCCATGATATAAGCCGAGAAGATAGGGATTTGCGCCAAACTAAACTTCATCGGACTTAGACCATAATCACGCATGAGCAAAAATGGGCCTTCTGCAATCCAAACAATCACCGCACCAAACACACAGCCAATACTCAGAGAAGCGCCCATAAAACGCGGTGTGCGAATAATACGTCCATAGAGGCTCAAAAGATTGCGGAGATTGAGCGTGGTGCTTTTCAATGCAAGCGATTCGGGCATTACATAAAACAACCCCATCAAACTCAACAAGGCTAAACCACCCACCACATCAAAGATGAGACGCCAGTTATAAGCCTCTAAAATCAAGCTACCTCCAACCGGCGCAATCATAGGCGCTAATACGGCAAAACTACCCATAAGCGCAATAAGGCGAATAGCCGCACGATCATCATACAATTCATGAATGGTCGCATATCCAGGAATCATCATGGTGCTTACCCCAACACCCTGGATAAAACGAAGCAATAAAAAGAGTTCAAACGATGTTACATATCGACACAAAAGAGACGCAACGACAAACATCGCGCCACCCCACAAGAGAATGGGACGTCGCCCCCAGTGATCAGAAAATGGTCCTATAAGCAGCTGTAACAACGCATTACCAAAAAGCCATGCGGTCATCGTGAGCTGTACGCCATCATCGCCTACAGAAAAATCGTTCCCTAAAACAGGAAATGCCGGAAGATACATATCATTAGAAAGATATGTGGAGAATTCATAAAGAATCAAAAAGGGTGGAAAAAACCTATATTGAGTCATATTAACCTAGCCTTTAATTAATGAAATGAGCATGATCGCGCTTTTAGAATAAAAACGTATTTTTAATACAGTCGTTTATAAAAGCGATGAATATGCCCGAAGGCTAGACGGCTAAAATCATAACAATACCTTATTTTATTTAAAGCACTATATAGTAATGCTTATCGTATCTGTCAATAAAACTCTTGAAATTGATCAAATGTTTGCGCGATCCGCCCTCATCCATGAAGCCGGATCGCACCACTATAAAATAGCTCTACACTATTTTGAGGTCCTTGCACGGCTACGAACAAGGCTCATCACTTCTTCCTTTGTCTTTGTTGATAAAAACTTAAGAGCAGCACCTTTCTCATTCTCGGTTAATGCTGCTCCATTGCCAGAAAGTAATTGCAGAGCCCAGCCGACAATGTTCTCAAATTCCTGTTTTTTTGCCTTGTACAACTGACAATATTCTTCAAGGAAAGCGTTGTTTTGTGCATTCTTTAAAAGGCCAGGTGTGTAGTGTTGATGGGTGAAAAAATCATACATCACAAACGTGGGCATGGCTTCTGGATTCGTTGAGTGTTGTTGCAAATCCATAAGTGACTTCATGCTTTGAACGTCACTCATCGTCATACCCATCATTTGTGCGGGCATAATTCTCATCGTGTCAGAATGATATGCGTTTGCAATATCTACTTCATATTGGGTAAATCCCTTTTTGATGAGTAGTTGATAAATACGATCAAGCAAGGGACTAAAGTAACAGCTTGTAAGTGTCACTTTTGTGTTGGGGCGATGATGGGCATCAAACCGATCCACCAATCCCTCAAAACAACCGGTGTTAAAATGTTGATCATCCACATGCATCAATCCATTTTGGTAGGGTGCGCTGTGGTATTGATCAAAAACAACACACACACAATTTACTATGGATGTTGTGGTTTTATAAAATGGTGTGTTGTGCTTCACATCAAAACTTAAGAAAGATGGGACACCTTGCCCTCTATCCCGAAGATCTATGGGGTCATCGACCATCGCCTCATATCCGCCTGCAATGCGTGTTTTTTGAATCTGCGGTAAAGTCATAATGGCTCTAAATGACGCATTTTTTGCTAAAAACGCTTTGAAAGACATCTCATCCGTGATGCCAATTTTTTGTTCATAACGCTCACCCGAATTCTGCTTGTGTTCGGTGGGAAATTCGAAGACCTTAAGATTACTGAATTTTCTTGTTAAGTCTTCAAGATCATCAGCCATGGAAGCATGAGCAGACACACTCAAAAAAGGTAAAAACAACAACATC
>JBQCDM010000159.1:0-2457 GCA_051961235.1 Nucleicultricaceae bacterium (SeqCode) | reverse complement strand
CCTCATCAATAGCGCTATTGGAACTTATTGTTATGCAGCACCAGCTGCTCAAGCTTTACTCGGCACTGTAGAAGCTACTTCCTCTCAGTCGGTCATACTTCCTGTTTGCTTTTCGCTCTCGTGTATTTCGCTTTATTACAGTGCCAGAAGAGCTAAAACGTACCTAACCCACAAAAAAGAGATGGACTATGAACCGCCTCTTGTCTCGTCTGGTGCAAGCTTGGGCCTTGGAATCATAGGCACTTATATTAGAGACCAAGGCCAATCAATCGTCATTATAGGGTCTGAAACAATAGAGGGTTGTAGACGCTTAGGATTTATCCCAGTAGAATATATTACAAACGATCCAAATTTTTTGGGCAGTAGCGCATATTGGAAATGTACTAAGCCTAGTGGAAGCTTAACTATTACACGCACAGGTGAACTTTTAGGATTTTACAGCGAATTTAAAATGGCGCGAGCCTTCTATCAAATGGGCGTTAATGCGATAGATTTGTTTAGGGCACGCGCAACAATCACAAAAGTAGATCTAGACGATGATAATCTAAATATCCCAGCAGCCGCACCTCAAGCATCTCTTAGAAGATTAAAATCAAAGCACACAAAAATTACGCCTGCAGCAATAACATCGAATGATACCTACTCATATTATGGGGGTGATCCCTCTACGACTCCGCAACGGTATAAGCCAGAGCCAGTCCGTATTAAAGAAAAACGACACGGCACCCCATGGGCTTCAAATATCGACGAGCACCGTCCTGAAGAACCAGAAATTTATAATCTTGAAGGATCTCCTCAATACCTAGCACTGCAACAAATTAACGAATGCAGACGCTATAACACCGTCAAAAAAGCATATATTGATACCCTCTTAAAGGACACTTGCAAGTTTGTGGATGGTTGCATTGAATCGAGCGATGCGAATGGACGCTACATCGTTCTCATAAAAGGCGATCGGGCTGTGAAGATTTTTTACGAAGAACCGCATGGAAAAAGCAGTAGCGATTATACAGGCTATAAGCTCAAGCGCGTTTTGAATGCTATGGAAACAGCCTATGCCTATCGCTGGACAGAAGAAGGGGTAAGAGCCTACTTAACATCCATCGGTCAAGATACATTTTATACCATCCCAAAGCAAATGCTGCATATTCTTTGGGCGCCTGAAAGACTTTAGAACACATCAAAAAAACCGGCATTTCTAGATGCCGGTTTTTCTTTATTCATTTCGAAAACGATTGGTCTTTGGGAATCCTGAAGGCGGAAGTCGTCCTACTTGTGCACGTTTTCCAATCCATAGCTTCCAATCACTTGGGCGTTTTTCATTACCTCTATCTTGCCATGAGAAACCTGCATCCGACTTAAAGATAATAAGGTCAGCGACACCACCTTTTTGGTAGCGCTGTAAAATAACACCACGACCACGTGTGAGTTCTGGAATTTCTGAAATAGGAAAAACCAAAAACTTTCGGTTCATCCCAATCATGGCAACGAAATCACCATCGACTGGCAAACACCCTTTTGCTTTAATAGGCGATGTTACATTCAGCAACTGTTTGCCTGAACGTGTTTGTGGAATCGATTCCGATCGATTCACGAGGAAGCCACGCCCATCCGTTGAATAGAGCAAGAGTTTTTGTTCTTCCATATTGGGTTTTTGCACCAACAAGCAAAGAATTGACTCATCATTTGGCAAATCAACCAAATGGCGAATAGGTTCACCATGGCCACGTCCCCCTGGCAGTTTATCGATGCCAATCGCATACATCCGCCCATTGGTTCCAAAAATAAGGAGCTTATCCGTAGTCTCGGCTGGAATGATGAATCCTTCTTGATCACCTTCTTTGTATTTAACCTCATCCTTTTGGATACTGGTGCCTTTAACGGTTCGAATCCATCCTTTATCCGAACAAATCACAACAACGGGTTCACGCTCAACAAGGGCCTCTAATGAAATCTCGCCCAAATCAGGTGCCACGCCAAACTGCGTTCGCCTTTTCCCGGCCTCTGTTTTTTCACCAAACTGATCTTTAATTTTTTTAATACCGTCTCGAACCGCTTGTTTTTGAATGCTCTCATCATTCAAGAGCTTGGTGAGTTCTGCATGTTCTCCTTGAAGCGCATCCATCTCATTTTGAATTTTAATCTCTTCAAGTTTGCGAAGTGCTCGAAGACGCATATTTAAAATGGACTCTGCTTGCAAATCGGTTAAAGCAAATCGCTTGATCAACTCCTCTTTGGGTTCATCAGACGTTCTAATAATGTGTATGACCTCATCAAGATTGAGATAGGCAATTTGAAAGCCTTTTAAGATTTCAAGACGCTCCTCAATCCGCTCCACACGATAGCGGGATTTTCGACACACAACAACCTGACAGTGATCCAAAAACGCTTGCAACACTTCAACAAGGTTCATCACTTTCGGCAAATGTCCTTTATTGAGAACATTCATATTATAAG
>JBQCDM010000158.1:0-3409 GCA_051961235.1 Nucleicultricaceae bacterium (SeqCode) | reverse complement strand
AAGAAGTCTGCATCCCCTGCAACAAGGATGCTTCCCGCCCTATTGATAGTCTCCAACCCACTCTTGAGCATTGAAGAATCAAGAGCAGCAATCACGCCATGATTGTTCATTAAGGTGGTGCCCGCATTTAAAGAAAGAGGGCCATGAGAAAAGATGAAGCTTCCATTACCGGTGTGTGTTGTCACCAGATAATAAAAAAGAGCACCATAGTTGTTAATAATGGTGCTATGGGGAACCTTATGGCTCACCATGGTTCCATTTTGAAGCTGTTCGCGTGCGATGATAGAAAGTAACCGATTGGACGTAATTTGTCCGCCTGTATTATTCACGTTTCGGCCTTGAAGACGAAGAGTGCCACCACTCTTCATGCATGAGAGAACATCTTCATTATAAGGCTCGGTTCGAAGCCTCATATACTGATAAGGCTCTGGATACGTGCGCCTCAGATCCGGCCTCAAGCTATACATCTCCAGATCCGTTAAAGCAGGCTGAGTGACTTGGTTCTGGCCGATAGCTAGGATCTCAATATCCCTTTGTGTTTGAACCTCTAAATCACCTGCTGTCTCGAGCTCACCTTGAAGCGTAAAGTTGTGCGCGTTAAATACAGCAGATCCTGGCAATGCGTGATTTCCATTGAGGGTAAGGTGTCCTCCCACAAATGTTAGGTATAGGTTTCTGCCAACACCAAGCCATTCTCCTTCATTCCATGTGAAGTCTCTCTCTGTTGTCTTAAAATGAAGATCACCGTTTGAGACCAAAATACCCCAATCGTTAATCTGAGGCAGCACCACATCCAGATGCTGACTGGCTTCAATTCGCCCTTTGTTTTGTCCATTTTGTGATGCATGAAGCTTGAGGTTTTCTCCCTCAATACGGCCAGCATTATCAATGGTTTTTGCATCAACAGTAAGTGTAGGCGCTTTCAGCGTCTTTGTGTTCTTGAAGGTCTCTATAATTAGGTGAAGTGGATATGAGAACACATGATCGGATGTGTTATTAAAGCTCTTACCGTAAATATGCAGATCAGTCTCTGGAATCTTTTTGAGGCTATCTAAAACCCCGACAGAAAGATGCCTCCCTTGGCTCAAAGGTCCTTTGATGCGCTGAGGTGCTTGCCATGATGTATCGAAGAAAAAGGCTGGTTCTCCAAACTGCAACGTGCCATCCTTCAACACCGTCACAAATCCATCCAGCGTCATCTTACCCTGGTTCTGAAGCTGCCATGTTAAGAGGGAACCCTTCTTTAGAAAAATCTTACCTGTTTTCTGGTTATCGAGAGTTCTAATCTTGGCCGTCCCGTTTAAGGTGAATCCACCTTTGTTGGTGAATCGTGACACCTCAGATGGTGCCGTTAAGGTGAGGATCATATCACCTTGGTTTTCCAGATGATGCAGAAGCAGGGCGCCTTCTAACGCCTCAAAGCTACCAAGGTTTTGAAAGCGCTTTCCGTTCAGTTGTGCATGATCGGCGTGTAAGTCTTCTGTTGTAAACGTGCTACCTTGCCACGCAAAGTTTTTGGTTGTGATTTTGCCCTTATTCTCCACATTCCCTTGAAGGGTGATCTGATCTCCTTCTATGACACCATCATTTTGAACCTGTCGCTCTATGCCGTCTCTCTTTTCCATCACGAGGCGCTTTACAGCGATCGTAGAATCCTTGTCACTGATGAACTGTCGTACACGTTTGGTGATCGATAAAGACTCTCCCTTAACTTGAGGTTTAAATGGAACATTTTCGCGTTGTTGGTTTAGAAAGACGGGTATATCCAGCACTGCAGTCTCGAGGGTGTTGTGATTGGTAAAGGTACCATGACCTGTGACTTTGCGTGCTGTTATGGCGCCATCGTTATGCGCTGTCTTTTGGATATTAAAAACAGAACCTGCGTCTCCTAAGAAGGCGTAGTTTTCTAAGATGTCTGCCTTGAGTTGACCCGTCCCTTTGATACTGCCAGTATTGATAAACGTGTTGCACGCCACTGACCAAGGTCCCTCCATCACGCCACTATTGTCCACAAGATCCATTCCTTCTGCCGTCACAGTTGCTTTTAGGATTCCTTGATTCTGTAGGGTACCACCTTTTAAGATCAATTTTTCTGCGGTGATATGATCGTCATTGATTATATGGGCATCATGGCATTCAAAGGACCTCAATGCATTTAAACGCCCTTGGTTCTGGAGAATCCCACCTTCAAGAGAGAAATCATGGGTGACGAGAATGGTGCCTTGCATCACATGCGCCACGCGCGATCCAAGAGACTCACTAAACTCCATAGATAAAGTGCTTATTTTATTGTTACCGCCTGCAAAGGAAATCGCACGCCCTTCCAGGTTCAGCCTGCTACCATCCAGATTATTTGCTAAAATGGCTCCGGTGGTTTGAATGTTTAAAGCCGTGCCCCGAAAATGGAGATTGTGTAATAGAAGGGTTCCCTCCCAGCACACGTAAATGCGCCCTACACCTTTTAGATCATAAGCAAACCCAAGTGATCGATTCTTCCGATCCTTAAGAGGTGAGACATTCTCTTGTTCTTCTTCATCGAATGCCATAGAGCTGAAGGTGCGATGCTCTAACGTTCTAACCGTGTCGCCGTCTTTTTGAGTGAGTGTAAACTCCACGCCAGGCCAAACACTTCCATTCGTCTTGCCGGTTACAGATTGAACGTTCAGCGTGTATCCATCCTCATCAAACCTCACCTTTGTGGCAATCGCCGGCGCTACCCCATGAAACAAATATGACGCCAAGACAACAACATGCGTTGCTTTTTTAAGGTATGAGAAGACACGCGAGGTCATGGATGAACTCCTAGAAAGACAATGATGATATGAAAATAAGGGCAGCGTGCGTACGAGGCGTACTAAAGTGAGGAAAAACACACTGTCACATCAACTGTCTTCTCATGTGGTAGTCCCACACCTTGATATCAAGTGCTTGTTCTAATTTTTTTTATTATACTTATAATAATGGAGGGGGTTTTTCGATGAAGTAACTTAAGTTTCTGGCTTTTAATGAAAAGTATGCTTATATTTTAAACGTTAATAGTAAATATCTCGCCAAGAATTTTCTTTAAATCTTGTAATACCATTTGTTTGTTAGGCAAATCATATACGATATCAGAAAGCCATTATCATCAATTGTGAGTTTAAGAGCTTTTTTATTGGAGAGTTCCTTAAGTTCGCATTTAAGTTTTATCCACCCTTCCTTAGGAAGACGTTCCAATGATTTTCGAAGAAGATTAATAAGGAGCTGAGCAAGATAAGTGCGATCAATGCAAATGTCTTCTATTGTTGGGTCAATTTCAGTCGTCACAGAGATATTAGACTTGATTATTTCACTCTCACATAAAGCAATCGCTTGTTCTGTAATTGCCGAAAGTCTGCAGTTTATTTTATTGTTAGGCTTAATAATGCCA
>JBQCDM010000157.1:0-5930 GCA_051961235.1 Nucleicultricaceae bacterium (SeqCode) | reverse complement strand
CCAACCAAAGTGTCACACCATCTTTCACATACGTGCTATCGGTATAGAGCGTGATATGGTGATCAGAAGCCACATGTTCGAGCGCATGAATGGTTGCCATAAGTTCCATGCGATTATTGGTAGTAAGCGTTTCACTACCGGATAGCTCTTGCTCGCTCTCACCCTTCTTGATGAGGACACCCCACCCGCCAGGGCCAGGATTGCCGCTGCAAGCACCATCTGTATAAATCTCAACCATTGCATTCTGGGTTATCTCTGACATCGTTGATCTCTTCTATTCAATGACCTTAGTTTTGTTGCACACTTTTCACAAAAGGTAAATGATTTCTGAAAAATTGAAAAATGATCTAATTTTCATTGACAGATGGGCGCCTTAATCATTAAGTTTAAAGAAAAAAAATTATTTGGGGCTTTACGGTATTATCCATGGCACAGTTAAAAATTGCAGCAGGTCTAATTGTAGCATGTAGTTTCGTTTCTACTCTTATGGCAGATCCTGTTGAGATTTCGAATGATGGGGGATCTTCCACCTTGCCACATCCTGTAAAAAACCCGTCCACCTACGTAGGGAAACTTCAATGTGAATCTCTTGAATTACACCTATCTCAATTGAAGGATTCCCTACCTCGTGCTTTTTGTCAGGAAGCACTACGCGGTTGTCTTAGTTTACATCAACTCGCGCAACTCAAACCCGATGATCCCATGCGCCTCGAAATGGAGGAAGCACTCGATGACAAGGTCGCTCTTGATATTAACATCTGTGAGCTTGGTATTCGCCATAATGATCCTGAATTTTACGAAAAATATCTGAAACGCCAATAAAAAAGCTGGGCGATTTAAAACTTTTCTGTTATAAGATTTTTTTGTGATTGCTCAATCACTTCACAGATATATAGTATTTCAAGGCTGCTCATGACCCAACGCCGACATTCCTTCTTTAATCTTCCAATGACTGTTTTTGGATTGGGTGCAGTTACACTTTTTATCAACTTTTCATCCATCATTATTTTTATGGTATCGCCTTTTTACCTTACTAAAATTTTGGGCGTCACACAGACGGGTCTGGGTTTGATTGAAGGTGGTGTTGAATTTATCGCGTGGTCAACCCGTATCTTCTCCGGCATTGTGAGCGACTATATAGGGCGCCGCAAACCTATCTTAACGTTTGCTTATGGTTTGACCCTGATCTCACGCCCGCTCTTTTTATTGGTGCCAAACTTTTTTGGTTTTTTTATCGCAAAATCTCTCGATCGATTTGGTAATGGCATTCAAGCAAGCGCACGAGAAGCACTGGTTGCAGACCACGCACCGTCTCATCTTAAAGGCGCTGCCTTTGGCCTTCGTCAGTCTTTAAGCGTGATTGGTAGCATTTTGGGTGCCGCCTTGCTTTGGTTCTATCCCATTAACCATGACCACTATGATTTACTCTTTATTGTTGCAGCCTGCTTACCGGTGATTGCAATCACCATTTTGCTGACGCTGGTCAAAGATTCAAGATCACAGATCATCAGTAATTCTGTCGAGCATCGCACATTTTTCTCAACGAGTTATTTCAAAAAGCTCTCTCCTGACTTTTGGCGTATTATTGCCGTTTCTACGATCTTTAGCTTGTCTAACTATAGTGGCGTCTTTTTGCTGTTGCACGCGCAAGATATTGTCAAAGGAGACTATATCGTTCCACTCGTCATGATCCTGCAAAATCTCTTTGCCATGTTATCGGCCTATCCTATTGGTCGACTCTCCGATCGTTTTGATCGCAGACTCCTCCTCGGTATCGGGTTTTGTATGGTTGTTTTCTCTGGCATTTTCTTAGGAAATGCAACCAGTACCTTAGCTGTTCTTGTTGGCGCTTCACTTTGGGGTATGCACATTGGCATTACGCAAAGTTTGTTAATGGCAAAAGTGGCTGATACTACATCGCCTGAAATTCGGGGAACTGGCTTTGGTGTCTACTTCGTCATGACAGGATCAATGTTGTTTATCACAAACTTTATCGCTGGCAGACTTTCAGATTCGTTTGGCAGACACCATGTATTCTATATGAGCGCTGCGCTTGCTTTTGCTGCACTCTGCTTTTTACCACTCATGAAATCTTCGAAAAAAGATTTATTTAAGGAGGTCTAATCATGTCTTCTACAACCAACCATATAACCGATGTTGTGATTATAGGGTCAGGCCCCGTTGGTCTTTTTGCCATTTTTGAATGCGGGATGATGCGCATGCACTGTCACGTAGTAGATGCCCTTGATATGGTCGGCGGTCAATGCATGGCACTTTACCCTGAAAAGCCTATTTATGACATCCCAGGTTTTCCATCCATCTCGGGTGAGGATCTTATTACCAACTTAAAGAAACAAGCAGATCCTTTTCACCCAACATATCACTTAAATCAACGCGTGGAGCGTGTCATTAAAGATACCGAAGCCGATGTTTGGATCGTTGAAACATCAAAAGGCACGCGCATCACAGCAAAAGTTATCATCATTGCAGCGGGTGTTGGCGCATTTGGCCCCAACAAACCGCCTCTCGAACATTTAAGCGCTTACGAACATAAGAGCGTCTTTTATTATGTGAAGCGACGCGAAGATTTTCGTGGCAAAAAAATTGTTATTGCAGGTGGCGGTGATTCTGCTGTGGATTGGGCGATTTCTCTATCTGAACTTGCAGAAAAAGTCATGCTTGTCCATCGGCGCCCTAAATTTAGAGCAGCACCTGAAAGCTTAAGGCAGCTTGATGCGCTTGCAGCGGAAGGAAAAGTAGAGTTTGTCGTCCCCTATCAACTGGATAGCTTAGAAGGTGAAGACGGTCTCTTGAACGCTGTGATCGTTAAAGATTTAGATGGCAACAGTAAAACTTTAGAAGCCGATGTTTTACTACCATTCTTTGGTCTTTCTATGGAACTTGGCCCCATCCTCAGCTGGGGGCTTGGCATTGACCATCACCACATTGCTGTTGATCCCTCAACATCCGAGACATCCTTAAAAGGCATTTACGCTATTGGTGATATCGCAACGTACCCAAACAAACTCAAGCTCATCCTCAGTGGTTTTGCTGAAGCAGCTCAAGCCGCTCACCAAGCGCGTGAACGTGTTTATCCAGGTCACGTTTGGCACTTTGAATATTCGACGACGCAAGGCGTTCCGCATGATGATTTGGGAGAAAAACAAACAAATTCAAAGCATTAGATTTTTTTGCTTGCGCCTCTGATTATTTTGGTCAATTCTACAGACTTCAAAAAGGGGAGTAAGGTATGATGAAACATTCTCTGAAAACTGGTCTTTTGAGTTTTGTCAGTATGGCCGTGGCATTTATAACGCCTAATTTGCTCTATGCAGAAGACACAGCCGAATTATCTATTATTGAAAAATTTCGCTCTGATGAATATATCAGCCTTGGCCGTGTGCTTGGCACCCTTTCTAAGCTCGATCTAAAGCCCATCCATAAAGGTGACGACATTTTTCTAACAGGTCGTGAACTTAAATTTATTGAAAAAGCAGGCGATCAAAATATCTGCAATGGATCGAATGGTTCCTGGGTTGAAGCGATTAACTTTGACATCGGTGATAGTTCTTATCAGCTTAATGTGCTGGCGTCTGCTGCATGCCATCATGTTGATCTAAAGCCCCTCTTCATTGGCAGCTCCATCTCAACACCCGAATTGTTCTATGATGTGGCATATCCTGTTGTGCATGATCAAATGTATTCCTCTCAATTTCTTCAAGAGAAGTTTAAGAGCCGGGATGACTTTTTGAAGAATGTGATGTTTGAGATTAAGAAAGTTCACGAGACCCCCCAAGGCGTTGTTGAAGAATGGACAGTTCACCACAATAGTCAACGTTTTACGGTTAAGGTAAAATTTTCTCCTATTGAATCAGGTAAATATTCGTTTAGCCTGATTTAGAGTAAGTTTATCGACGTCTATTTACGTATTTTTAATTAAACAACTTTATAGATTAAGACTATCTTCAATCTATAAAAGGGTACGTTTGTGAGTAGCTCCGTCAACGTGTATGTGATGCTTGGATTGGCTCTGCTTATTGGCTTATTTAGCTATATCGTCGTCATTCGCCCTTTTCTTAATAGACGCCGTAGCCATAGTCTTTTATCACTCTCTGATTATCCTCTTCTCATGTATCTTATTGAAGAGCAAAAATTTGAGGTGAACCCTCTCCTCAAATCCATCCTTGGCATTCGAGATGTACGCCTTCCAGGCAATCGCTTGATGGCCCTTTTTGAAGAAGCGGATCAAGAAAAACTACAAAATTACCTCATCTCCATTCTCAAAAAAGAAAAGCCTGAAGCAACCCTCATCACCTTTGGTGAAAAAACATATATTATTGATAGTTTTTGGCCAAGTTCGGATAGAATTGCCATCACCTGGCATGACATCACATGTCTTAAAAAAATTAGTCAGGACAAAGGGGAAGAAATAGACCGTCAGAAGAAAACCATCTTTGAGCTGCATAATCTATTGGACGCACTGCCCGTTCCTGTGTGGTTTAGAGATAAGGAGGGCACGCTGACTTATTGCAATGCCTCGTATGCTGAAGCGCTTGATCTTCCAAAAGAAAAAATCTTAGCTCAAAATCGCCTCTTTTGGGGATACAATTCAACCTCCTTCAAACAAGAAATTAGTGAGCCTCTCTCCTCTCAGGTGAAGAAATATCTCATTTTTGATGGAGAACGCCGTTTTATGGAATTCTATGAAACACCGCTCGATGATGTTGGCATTGCAGGCTACTCAGTGGATTTAACGGATCTTAAAAAAGCGCTCTCCGAGCTTGAGCGTCATACAGCCTCCTATCGCGAAGTGTTAGAGAATTTATCGGCAGGAGTCGCTATTTATGGATCTGATCGACGCCTTAAATTTTTCAACCAAGCATATTCCCGTATCTTTGATATGGATGAAAATTGGCTTCACACAGGTCCTACTCTGGGGGAAGTGTTGGATGATTTACGCCTGAGGCGTATTTTGCCTGAGCATGTTGACTATGCCGTCTATAAAAAGCATCAGATGCAGATGATTAACACCATCTTGAACCCCTTCCAAGAATTGATCCATTTGCCCGATGAACGCACGCTTCGTAAAATTGCAGCCCCTCATCCGATTGGCGGCATTTTCTACATTTATGAAGATCTGACCGACGCTTTGGCGGTCGAGCGTAAATATAACATTCAGCTTGCCGTACAAAAAGCGTCACTGGATAATCTTTATGAAGGCATTGCCGTCTTTGGCAGTGATGGGCGTTTGCGTCTTTCTAATACTGCCTACGAGCGCATTTGGAAACTCTCTCCACTGCAGCTCAAAGAGGGCATGCACATGAGCGATATCATCGAACATTGCAAGCATTTCTTTGATGGCAGTAAAAACTGGGGAGTACGCAAAGAAAAACTCATTGCCCTTGCAACAGATCGCATCCCGAAGAAAAAACAAATCTTTCGCGAAGATGGCTCAGTTGTTGATTTTTCATACTATCCTCTACCTGACGGATCGCACCTGATGAGTTGCATTGACATCACCGATAGCTACAAAGTTGAAAAAATGTTGAAGCAAATGGACCGGGATTATTTGCAAAAGAAATCAAGGGCTATGGAGACGGCACCCGCTGCAAAAAAAATCCACGTTATTAGTGAAAAACGTATTAATCCAATGTCATAAAACACGCGTGCAGAGAAGGGTACAACGCGACTCTCTCTGCTTTCTTATTCAAAGCGCAACCGCTGATTTTAATGCCCTATAATACGCGTCTTCTCCGCCTATGAAGCGTGCCAATTGACGGCCTAATTCAACAGCAAAGCGGATTTCCTCGAGTTTAAAAAAGTAGTTGCGCCTAAGCGTCTGCACCTCTTTGCAGCAGCTATTCCAATTGGATGTAAGGAGAGGGTTTCCCGTACAAAGCGGTTTTAAGGTGGCAAGCGTGAGAAGGGCC
>JBQCDM010000156.1:0-8282 GCA_051961235.1 Nucleicultricaceae bacterium (SeqCode) | reverse complement strand
ATTTCAAGATAAATCAGCGCTTGAAGTGATTATGACAACACTGCATGCGGGTGGTAAATTTGGGAGTGATGCCTACAAAACGGCAGGTGGTCTTCATGGTGTTGGTGTTTCTGTCGTAAACGCCCTTTCAAAACGCCTAACGGTTGATGTTTATCGCAATAATCATCACTATCAGCAAGTGTATGAACGCGGTGTCCCGGTCTCGGGTCTGGTGGATTTGGGTGAGGCCTCGAATCAACGTGGAACAGCCGTGACCTTTTATCCAGATGAAGAAATTTTTGGTGCCGATCATAGTCATTTTGTGCCTGCCATTATTTTTAAGATGACGCGCTCCAAGGCATATCTCTTTAAAGGTGTTGTCATTGATTGGTCTTGTGATCCAAGCTTGTTATCCGAGGATGCGTCATCAACACCAGAGAAGGCGCGCATCCATTTTCCGGGTGGTCTTAAGGATTTCTTGGCCGAGTCTGTTGCATCCAAAACAACGCTGTTAGAAGAGCCATTTTATGGTGAGCTCTCTTTTTCAGATGGGGATGGCAAAATGGAATGGGCGATGACATGGGTTGCCTTTGAAGATGGTCATGTCTCCTCCTATTGTAACACGATTCCAACGCCACTTGGGGGTACGCACGAATCTGGATTTCGCCAAGGTGTATTGAAGTCTATTCGCGAATATGCAGAACGGATGAACCATAAGCGCGCGGGGCAAATCACCGGAGATGATTGTTTTGCAGGCGCCTATGTGATGCTGTCTGTCTTTATCAAAGATCCACATTTTCAAGGGCAAACAAAAGAGAAGCTTGTCTCATCGCATGTGACGCGCCTCGTTGAGCCGCGCATAAAAGATCATTTTGACCATTGGTTGAGTGAGTCAAAAGAACGTGCAGAGCTTTTAATTAATAGTATTGGCGAGCGTATTGAAGAACGTTTGCGTCGTAGACAAGAAAAAGAAACACAAAGACAAAGCATTACACGAAGGCTCCGATTGCCCGGTAAATTAGCTGATTGCTTGAGTGAGAATCGTGCTGAAAGTGAGATTTTTTTGGTCGAGGGAGACTCTGCCGGCGGATCGGCGAAACAAGCGCGTGATCGAAAAACGCAAGCGGTTTTACCCTTGCGCGGTAAAATCTTAAACGTTGCAAGCGCCACAACAGATAAGATGTTTGCAAACCAAGAACTGCGGGATTTATCGCAAGCACTGGGATCAGGCCTTGGTCGGGACTGTGATCCGAGCAAATTGCGCTACGGCCGTGTCATTATCATGACGGATGCGGATGTGGATGGTGCGCATATTGCATCTCTGCTTTTGACCTTCTTCTTTCGAGAAATGTATCCCTTGCTTGAGCAAAAATGCATCTATCTAGCAGTTCCTCCACTTTTTAGATTATCCCATGGCAGTAAAAGCTTTTATGCTGTTGATGACGCCCATAAAAATCAGCTGCTTAAGACGGAATTTAAAGGTAAAGATAAAGTGGAAATCAGCCGTTTCAAAGGCTTGGGTGAAATGTCGTGGCAGCAACTTAAAGAAACCACGATGGATCCTTCCAAACGTTCTTTAATTCGGGTGGAGTTGGTTGACCTTGTGATGCCAACGCAATTAAATGAAGAATTCATACCGCTTGGAGAGTTTGTGGATCACCTCATGGGGAAAAAGCCTGAAAAGCGTTTTCAATTCATCCAAACGCGCGCTGAATTTGTAAAAGATCTCGATATCTAGTGAGACAAAAAATTAAAGACGCTTTGAAAGCCAGATGGCCGCTTTTGAAGCCGCTTTGATGGCATTTGATAGGACCGGATAACAAAGAACTTGTTCAGCCTCGTGTTCAATCCCGATGTTTTTATGATCAATCTCCTCTTGGCGAAAGACGCTTACAATTTCCTTGAGCGTTGGGTCAATCTGTTCGAGCGCTTGTTCTTGTTCAGCATAATGTTGATCAATCACCGTTTCAACCGCAACGGTGCAGGCCATGGCGGCGCGGGTGCCAAGCTTGCCGGTTGCATAACCCAGACAATATCCGGCCACATGCCAAAGAGGCGAGAGGAGGGTGGGACGCACACGTTTTTCAACAATGAGTTTTTCAAAGGTTTCAAGATGGCGTTTTTCTTGTTCATACATGTGTTGAAGTGTTGGCGCGATCGGATGATCCTGCAGCGCATCGAGTTGCCCTTGATAGATACGCAGAGCCCCATATTCACCGGCATGATCAACGCGAATCATCTCATTCAGCATCTCTTGATCTTTAGAAGGCCTAGACATCATTCAAGAACTTTTCTTCAAGAAGTGAACGCTATAGATCATAACGGCTATACAGCAGACAAAACAAAAAATCGCATTGTATCCTGCCATGGAAACATCGAAGAGCGACCAACTGACTTCATCACACGGTGCAATTTTGGTGTGTGCAATTTTTTCACGTAGCTCTTCAACGGATTCAGCCATCAGATTGCTTGTGCAGCTTTGGGGGGCTGAGATTACTTTGCGCTCCACTAAAACTTGATAAAAAGCGATGGCGCCATTCGTAAGAAAAGCTAGAGCGCTTAAATAGAGTCCCAAAAGGTGTGCACGCTTCATGAGTGCAAAGAAAAGGCCCAAGGCAGCAATCACCATAAAACCATAACGTTGATAAAAACAAAGGTGACAAGGAAGTAGACCAAAAAACTTTTCAGCCACTTGCGCTGCAATAAGGGCGCATGTTGCTACAAGTGCAATACTTAAGAAAACCATTCGAATGGATGACTGACGCACGTTTTCTCCTGTTACTTTTATTATTGTTAGAATAGATACTTTACAATAACAAAGCCAACAATCAATGTCAAAAGGCCACCTACAGTGACAAGCGTGAGGTTGCGATCAATATAATTTTTTATAGAAGGGCCGTAGTACCAAAGGAGTCCCGCCAACATAAAAAAGCGGAAGCCGCGTGCGATGATTGATGCAATAATAAAGGTAGTCATATTAAGACCAGCGACACCACTTGCAATCGTCACGATTTTATAAGGAATGGGTGTGAGGCCTTTAAGTGCTACAATCCAAAAACCCCATTCGAGAAAGTCTTGTTGTAAATTTCGAAAGCTTTCCTCAAGACCATAGCTCGAGACAATCCAAGCCCCAATCGTTTCATAGAGGCCTGCGCCAATATAATATCCAACGATGCCACCGACCACAGAGGATACAGTGCAAAGCGCTGCAATACGCCAAGCGTTTTGCCTGTTTGCCACAATCATGGCGATGAGCAATGGGTCAGGCGGGAGCGGAAAGAAAGAACTTTCGGCAAAGGAAATAATGCCCAAAACCCATATAGCGTGAGGTTTGTTGGCATAGCTTAAAATCCAATTATAACTTTTTCTGAGCATGAGTTATGGGTGTCAAATAATGTGAATACACAAGGTCTATCACTTCACCTTCTGAAATTCAACGATTAGATCAGGCAATCGTGGTGCTTTTTGTGTGGAAATATCGTTTGATAATTGGAAAGAACAGAAAAAGTTAGAAAAATTCATTTTTCCGTGAGCAAACTGTTGACCTCTTGCATAAGTTAGCTATTATGCGAGCCATGCCCCTGTGGTGGAATTGGTAGACGCGGCAGACTCAAAATCTGTTATCTTCGGATGTGGGAGTTCGAGTCTCCCCGGGGGCACCATCCTTACAATTTTCCATTTTGCAAAATACGTCCAATGCGTGAGATAAACGCGCAGTTCTTGATTTTACAAAACTTCTTATTAAAAAAATATTAAAAAGGATGACCTATAGAGTCACCCTTTTATTTTATGCCATGTCCAAAGCAAGCCTTGTCTTTATTCTGACTTTGCTTTGGGTTGTTGATCTTGTGGAATAATTTTTGCAAGAGATGGCGTCATAATATATTCCCATTGCATCATACGGCGTCCAGACTTTGTGCCTGAAGGATCCCTTTTTTCTGCAATACATGCGATGAGCTTTTCACGATTATCCGCATCAAGAGCAGCATTTTTTGGATCATCATTGCCAGCAAGGGGCTTCAACTTACAACGCTTGTCCGCTGTGCATTCAGCCTTACAGCTGGTTTTGCTTGCCGCGCTTCTAAGGGTATCGCAATAAAGCGCACACGTGGTTGACATACAATACTTAGGAACTTCTGATTCGCAAAACTTTGTTGATTCTTTGATAGTCATAGGCTGTTCTGCAGAAGTGGCCTGAAGTGCGCCTGTTTGGATAAAAAGAAGGAGAGAGAGTGCTTTTAAAAAATTTTTCATGAGGAGATAACCTTCCAGATATGTTCGAATAACACGTCAAAGCATATCCAGAAGGCATTAAAAAAATATTAAGAAAAATAGTTGGATCAAGCAGATCCAACTATCTTCTTAAAAGATCAACCTTCTGTTTTTATGGCTGTATTGCCAAGGATCAAAGGTGTTGTTGGTGTTTTGCCTTGCAACATCGAAGGTAAAAAACCGGATAATGTCTCAGGTGTCCCAGGAAGTACAAGGTTGAAAGTCACATTGCCGCCCTGACCACCTCCACTTACTGCTCTTGCTCTAGGAGATGATGTGTTGTGTCCATCAATTGTTACATCAGGTTTAATATTTGTCTGAGGTTTAATGGTTGTTGTTGGGCTTACAACAGTGGGCCCTACAGTTTTTTGTGCTTCCTGAAGTTCCACCAACTTATCTGCCGCTTTTGTTGCAAATCTGGTTGCTTTCAGTGCTTCTTGCTTTGCTTTCTTTGCTTCTTCTTGAGCTTCCTGGAGCTTTTGCTGAATTTTTGCAATTTTTTGCTTTTCTTTAGCCAATAACTGTTCTGCTTTATTAGTTTTGCTTTTGTGGATCATATGCGTAATACCAACAGCAGCAACAAAAGTTACGGCAACACCTGCTGCCACATAAGGGTGCTCTGTAATGGTTTGTTCAACCGCAGCATAAGCGTCTGTGACTAGACGAACTCCTTCTGATGCCACATGGCATACGGTTGGATGGTAGGGCATATAGGTGTCAGAAGCCCATTGAGAGAAGTCTGATGCAGCGCCCCGTGTCAATTTATATAAAGCTGTGCCATTATTCCAAAGAGATTGACCAACAGAAATCACGCCCTTAACAGCTTGTTTTTTTAGCTCGACGAGTTCTTCTTGCTTGTCACCAAAAGCATAGACGGATGCGACAGCCGTTGTAACGCCTGCTGTTGTATATGCTGCTGCGCTTTTAATAGAGTTCCAATTGATTGAGGTTTCCTCTTCTGCAAGTTGTCGTGTTGCGTGCGCTCCGCTTACTTGAAGACCATAAGCGAGGATAGAAAGCGTCAAGAGGAGTTTTTTATTAAACTTATTGTGCATTGTTGTGTGTTCCAAAATGAGAGTGCCTGAAGCTTCATTTCGGTGCTTTTTTTTTGATTTCAAGGGGAAGGGATAATTTTTGTGTCTAACCGGTTGAATAATGACTTGTGTAATTTTGAAGTTGTGTGAAAATATTTTGCGACAGGGAGTGACACTAAAGGAAAATAATCATGTTAAAAAAAACTTTGATGTTAGGTTTGATATTAGGAATAGCTTTCAATACTTCATTAATAGCTTCATCTGCGCTTTCTTATGATGAATTAAGTGATGAGTCGAGTAATAAGTCTGCTTTTGAGCAGAAATTTTTTGAATTACTCAATTACAAAAATGACGATGCCACATCAATGATGCGTGTATCGGTGAGTCCGCTTGAGGACATAGAAGAAATGAGAAAAAGCCATCACGTGGGATTAAAGTCTGTTGAGGAAACGGAAGAAGAGGATAAGATTGTATCAAAATGGGTATATTATAATACTATGCCGTCGTACACACGAAGAAGCGCCGTTATTATTATTGAGAAAATACACCCAGCAGACGATTAATCTGCCAATAAAAAAGCCTTCCGAATGGGAAGGCTTTTTTTGTGTGCTGACTTTTATGAATGGGAGATGTTGGATTCATTGCGAATGCGTAATTTTAACGGTGCAACGTCAATTGTTTTAAGATTGATTTGTGCTTGAATTGAATATTTCGAAGCATCTTCCATTGATTGTGTCGCAAAATGTGACTGAAGTTCGCTAAATGTTGTGACGCCACGTGGGAATGGAGTAGCTGTTTCTTCTGACGCTTTCGGCGTAAGATTTGTCAAGGTAAAGCCTGAAGATTGGATCGTTTTAAACAAATCCTCGCGGTTTGCATCAAATGTAATCGAAAGAGACGCAGGTGCCTCAGAGTCTTGGACGATTTTTTGTAAGAAGCTTGTTGTAAAAACAAGAAGTGCTCGCGCATAACCGTGTCTTCTATGTCTAATATCGGTTGCAAGATCTTCAACCACAAAGTGACGTGGAGAAACCAGACCATCGGCCATTGTGGCAACGGGTGACATCTTAAGTTGAGAGACATATTTGTCTCCTGCAAGCAATCCTAAAATATTGACATTTGGTTTGGGTTCTTGTTCTAAATATTCTTGAATCCATGTGATTGGCTTTTCTGTTTCAGCCATTTGAAAGTCTAAACAGTTTTTCGTTGTGGAATGTCCAGCGCCTTGAACAGTGAATGGTTCTACCTCGTAGCTATAAAACATTTTACTTTGCACAGCGAATTTTTCACGAAGGCGGCTATCAGCGATGGGGCCATTTTGAAACAATGCCGTTTCTATTTTTAACTTTCTAATGTTCTCGCTATCCTCTAAAGGGGCAAAGGTGCTCGTTGCCATAGTAGATTGTGAAAACAAAACAACGCTTGTTAGAAGTAAAAGTGGAAATCTATAATTCATGGGGGCAATCCTAAATATTGGGCATACATTTTGGATATTTTTATGGATTCATTAATAGAATCATATAAAAATACTATAGAGATACTATTAATTATTTATCCCTTAGTCAATATTTTTTTTGAATTGTTATAAATAGGAGTTAACGAAAGAATGTCAACCTATAAAGCTATATTTTTTTTCTGTGTGTTGTTCGTTCAATCCCTATCCTTAGAGGCGTCAACAGGATTGATCTCCTATGACGATCTTGAATCAAAACCAGTATGGAAGATTGAAAAATTGCAGAGCAATGGAATAAAGATCGTAACGAGAGCCGATCAACAACCGTTTTTAACGGCAACGAAATCGAGCAAAATTCTAAATAGAAATTACCTACACTATAATCTTGTGGTCGAGGATGACACATCCTTTAATGGTTATGGCCTTAAAAAGGGAAGTATCATTGGTTTAGTGCACTTTTTAGGAACGAAAAAGGTCAACGATTTACCAGAAGAATTTGGGGTACCTTGTCCTGAATTTTGTACAAAAATAACGTTTCTTGACGTTTTAAGGCAAGCGGCTGCTACGCTGTCTATTGCGGATGTTGGGAGCCTTGATTTTACCCATGTCAAGGACGCGATCAGCAAAAAATCTTAAGAGTCTGATTTGCGGCGATCCAGATCATTTGATTTGGAAGGATTGATATTGGGTTGATCTCCCTTAGATCCTTCTCTAGGAGGAAGCGTATGCACGTGTTGGATAACACGCTCAATTAACGTGCCAGCGTCTTCCATTGGATCAATCAAAAGACCACCTACATGGGCAGAAATAACACGGGCGTCACCTGTTAAGGCTTCGCTGACATCCGATAGAATAGCGTGGAGTCGTGTGCAGAAAGATTCGATGCCACTTTGATCACACTCTCGTAAGATCAAGGTAAAAACGCAAGCATGGCTTTGGGCAAAGTAGTCGTCAAAACGAATTTGTTGGCGAATAGCTTTAGCCATATTAAAAAATAGCTGCTTAATTTTTTCTGTACCATAGATGGTATTGAGTTGAATCAAGTTGTCAAAGTACAGTGCAACGAGGGCACCTTGCATGGATGTGTTTTTACATTCAGCAAGATATTCCCCTAGATTTTCTGCAAGCAGGTGAATGTTGGGCAGGAACGTAATCGGGTCAGTTTGATTGGACGCATCGTTTTGAGGCGCATCAAAAGCAGGTGTATCGACAGATAGGGTTCCTTCAAGAGACGCGATATTGCCTGCAGCATCTTTGATAATGTGTGTTAAATGCTTAACTTTAACATAATCCCCTTTTTGATTTTTTAAGACATGCTCAAACTTAGCTTCACTCTCATTGTTTTTGGATTGTTGTTCTAAAGTGGAGAGATAAGACCAAAATGTGTTGATGTCGAGCTGTTCAAGAAAAGAGGATCCTTGGGACATAGGATGACTGATAAAGAATGTCTCGATAGGACCTTGCCAGTGAATGTTGTCATTGCTCAAATCCCATTGATAATTCAATTGCGCGTGCGTTGCCATCTCTGTCACCATCTTTATTAT
>JBQCDM010000155.1:0-4439 GCA_051961235.1 Nucleicultricaceae bacterium (SeqCode) | reverse complement strand
AACATACGTTTTCCCCTGCTTTAAGGACATCATCTCAAATGCAGAAGATGATGCAACATCTCCTTTTAGGGTTGTAAGTGCTAACGTAGCAAGTTTTAAGCCTCTAGATTTGGGGATAAATCTAATCAGTCACCTCTTGATCTCAGGCAATGGTGAGGTGGTTTTATACGACTCTAATAATTTGCCGTCTACTCAATGGCATAATCATGAAATATACAATAATGGCGCATATAAGAAGTATAATGTTAAAACCGGCAAAATAAGTGATTTAGAACAGTGTAATGGGGTTTCTGGCATAACTAAAGATGGTAAAACGATCTTTGGGCACACGCGCTTGACTCCTGAAGGTGGTGATCCAATAGCAGCCCTTTGGGAAAATGGTCAAGAGAAGCGCACCCTTCTTCCTTGTTTATCAAATGTTTATGGTATAAGTCAGGATAAAACGATTTTGGGCCGCCCACAAACAGAAGAACAATCCAATAACCTCGTTCTATGCAAGGATGGAGAAATCACTGAAAGAATAGCTCTCTCTTTTAAGGGATGCAATCTTCTTCCGGATGGAAAAACCATACTAGGCTATGATAATAAGACTGAAGCCGTGATTTGGCATAATAGAAAGATCACAAAAATGCCAAAAGGATTTACTTGGCCGTCTGTACGTTCAAAGGGACAACGGATCATTGGTGTGCGCGATGACCATCTTGCCGAATACATAGATGAATACAAAATAGTTCGGGCACTTCCGATATATGTAGATACAGCACAGGTTATTAACGATGGGCTAATCGCGTACGACCATCCTTACCCTGGCTATGTCGAACCCTCAACACGTATATGGAAAGATGGTTCTTGTTATCCTGTTTTTCAACTGTTGAAAAAAATAAATGGGTTTAAGTGTGAGCTCGGGAGTGAAGACAGGATTATAATTAGCGATGTAAGTCAAAACAATCGAGTCTTTGTTGGTACGATTGTGCAATCCCATAAACACACACCCTTTATTGCAAGAATACCATCCAGCTTTTTTGATAAACAAACGCGCGTTAACTATAATATTAATTAAAGCAATTTTGCCCTCATTGGCGCAAAACCATAAAGCATAAGTGAAAGAGCTCTTCTTCGGAAGAGCTCTTTTTTAAACTACTCTTTAAGCGGTACTGTAACAAAAACAATCGTCAGCGGGCTTCAACATGCACAATGCTTTTAATTCGACACTTTTAATCATAAACACTCAATCTCAAATAAAAGTAAATCTCTCATACGACATTTAAAAATGAAAAATTTAAGTATTGCGAAAAGAGCATTAATATAGTTCTTTTGCTGATTTTCATGAGATGTTTACTTGCTTCTGACAGAAACAAACGATCAATACTTATTTTAAATAAAAATTAATTTTTTCTTCGTACCCCACTCTTAAATACTAATGAATTTAAGTATCGACATGAAATCAATAGCACTGATTTGTGTGTTTTTGCTTCTGCCATTGCACTATGCCTTAGCAACTACTAAAATATTTATCGATGGTATAGTCGATGCAACGCCAGGTCAAAGTTTTAGTGCGGCTGGAGGCGCTATATTGATCAGAGTCATTCAAGACAATAAAGGCGATGGCACTACTGATACAACACTATAATAAATGAAATAGTCGCAGGCCCAACAAGCCAAAGATATCTTCAAAGAGAAGCACATAAATTTGGCGATGACAGAAAGTTTCAAATAAAGCCACAAGTGATTAAAGATTTACCACTAAAATCAATACACACCATAAAACATGGAAAATCACTAGAAATTTTAGTAAGGGGGCAGAGCAGTGCGCTTCTTAAATCACTAGCATTTGAAATAAATGAAACAATCAAAATTGATCCCGAACATCCGCTTGTCACAGATTTAGAATTAGAGTAACACACTATACACCAGGCCCCGCCGGCACCAAAGGTCAGGGTACAATCACAATCCAACTCGAAAGGATTTAAAACAATCGAGCACAAGAGGCTTGGCGCTTAGCACAAGCCTCTTACAGAATTATGGTAAGCGCCTCACTATAATCTAGGAAATTGAGAAGCAAGAGCGACCAATCAAGCGGTAATATTTATTCTCTTGATTGGACTGTGCTTTAAGAAAGTTGCACTCTTAAAATCAAAACTTGCACTCATACAAATGCATCACTATAGTTATAAGTCTATTTTGATAGAAAGGAACACCCCTCGTGAAAATTGTCGTCGTAGACTAAGTTTTACCGCATTCAGCATGCATTTTGATGCTTTGGATCACTGTGATCTAAAGGTAAAACTTTATCTATATTTATAGGATTTATGATGACAAAAACAGTTGCACCAGCTTTATGGTTGCTTGTTCTTATTATAGCATTACCACAAATTTCAGAAACAATTTACACCCCTTCACTACCCGATATTGCACGATGCCTCTTCGTTGAATGCAGTGCCGTTGAGCATACTTTAACCATATACCTTTTCGGTTTTGCCGTTGGTGTTGGTCTTTGGGGTAACGTCTCCGATCATTTTGGGCGAAAACCCATTCTTTTACTCGGATTTGCGCTTTACGTTCTTGCTTGCATTGGCTGCTACTTTTCTGACTCCATTGAGAGCCTCTTGTTTTTCCGCTTTCTTCAATCCTTTGGCGGCAGCGTAGGATCTGTTTTGGGACAGGCCATCTCGAGAGACGCCTTTGCTTTACATGAACGTGGACGTGTTTTTTCGATTATTGGAATTGCCATGTCTTTCTCGCCTGCTCTTGGCCCTGTCATTGGAGGACATCTTGATCAATACTTTGGGTGGAAAAGTGTTTTTGCCTTTTTGTGTTTAACGGGTCTTGCTGTTGGTCTGCTCGCCAAATTTCACTTAACAGAAACGCTAACCACAACGAAAGACAAGTTTGACAGGCGCGCTTTTTTTAAAAGCCTCATTCATGTGGCAACTAATAAAAGAGTGATCTGCTTTGCTTTGATTGTTGCGGGATGCAATGGGATTATCTTTAGTTATTATGCTGAAGGCCCATTTTATTTTATTGATATTTTAAAAATGTCACCAAGCCATTATGGTCTGATGTCTCTTGTTTATGCGATCCCCTTTATTATTGGCGGTCTCATCTCAAAGCATTTGAATAAAATCGCTTGGTCACTTTCTAAAATTTTAACACTGGGCGTCGTGATTGTGCTTTTAAGCATTATCCTGTTTGATCTTGCAACAGAGTTTGGTTTGATCAGCACCAATCACCCTTTCAGTGCTATTATTATATCGATTGGATTTATGATGGCCTCCATGCTTGGCATTGCGATTTTAATTCCAAACAGCCTCAGCAGCGCGCTTCAAGGATACACCGTTAATACAGGCCAAGCAGCATCTGTTTTTGGCTTTATCTACTATGTGTTGATTGCAGCATTTACTTATCTTATGGGGATTTTGCATGATGGCACCTTGCTTGCAATGCCGCGTTATTTCACTGGTATTGCTGCAATGATGTTTGTCATCCAACGCCTTTTCCTCAACAAAAAGCATGTCTAGACAGATATTTCTAAACGTCAAAGCTCCTTATGGGGGCTTTGATGTTCTTTCATGATAAATGTTTAGAATCTCTGAAAATCTTTCACTTTTTAGAGTGTATCAAAAGATTTTAAACATTTTTTATCCCCTAAAATTCTCTCAAATTAATATTTTTTTAACAATTGTAATTATATTGTCTGCAGAACTATAACCAATAATAATAGGTATCCAATGCAAGGTATCAAGCACTCAACTTTCTCCAAAAAACATTTTAAGAAAACCGCCCTCATTGCCGCACTTTTAGCCACAACATCTATTTCTGTTGCCTATGGTGACACTGTTGAGATAGTTGGCACAGGCCCATATTGGGATCCCGGCAAAGTACTTTACAATGGCGCCCCTCCTCCTAATACAATGATTCCTCTATCCTATTTCGATGGAGACACACTTATTATGAGGCCTAATTATGTCACCACTGACCCTACATATCCCATTAACCTTTTAGAATTCGATAACAACGGCACACTTCAATTCAACATTGATGGCAGCAAAGCGAATCCACTTGGTCAGATGCAATATTTAATGACATCCGTCCAACTTGATGCTACCGCTAAAATCAAGCTCTATATGCCTCAGGGAGCACAACCAGCCCCTGCCGGCACTTATGAACTCATTGTGATTGACCCAGCACAAGCATCCACATTTACTGTTACTCCGGGAGTTACCTATTCAATTGATAAAGATCCAAACAATACAAACACCTTAAACACCATAACAAGTGTAAGTTATGCAAATAACAAGCTTACTATTGTCCTTGGAGGCGGTGTAACACCACCCAATCCTCCAGTAACGGATGAAGGAACGAATACAACAACAACAGTAAGCACACCAACATACCAAATACAAAGCTTCACCCAACAACTTGTGAATGTGAGTGGATCA
>JBQCDM010000154.1:0-2917 GCA_051961235.1 Nucleicultricaceae bacterium (SeqCode) | reverse complement strand
AATCCCTATCTCTAAAGCTCAAATCTTTACAACGTATCAAGATGGCCAAACAGCCATGAAGCTGCATATTGTTCAAGGAGAGAGAGAGCTTGTTCAAGATTGCAGATCGCTTGGCGCTTTTCAATTGAATGGTATTCCGCCCATGAAGGCAGGGCTTGCAAAGATTGAGGTGACGTTTACGCTTGATGCAGATGGTTTGCTCACCGTGACAGCGCGCGAAAAATCGAGTGGTACTTCTGAGGAATTGCAAGTAAAGCCTGGATATGATCTCAGCACCAGCGATATGAAAGAGATGATTTATGATGCGTACGAGCATGCATCGGATGATCTTCTAAATCGACAACTCAAACAGGCTCAAATAAGAGCACGTCAAGATCTTGAAAGTATGACAATAATACTGCGTGATGAAACCGATCTCGAATTAGTGCGTGTTCTTCAAGTGCAGGTGGATCAAGCGATGCAGCTTCTTCAAACTGGATCGCGTGATGACATTGATGCCGCTATGAAGTCATTGGATCTTGTCTTTACACCGTTGCTTGAAAAACGATTAAATCAATTATTTGAGAAAACAGTGGTCGGGAGAAAAATTTCAGACCTTTCTGTAACAAAAGACTAGACAGAAATAGAATGATTTCTTAAACCAATAACACCTTTAACCAATAGGATATACGTAACAATGCCAAAGATGACTTTTATTACACCCGATGGAAAACATGTGGAGGTTGATGCACCTGTTGGACTTTCTGTGATGGAAATTGCTCACCAAAACAGTATTGATTTGGAAGGTGCTTGTGAAGGATCCCTTGCATGCTCAACATGCCATGTGATCGTTGATCCCGAATGGTATGAGGGGTTGCCTGAGGCTTCTGAAGATGAAGAGGATATGCTTGATCTTGCGTTTGGTCTTACCCATACGTCGCGCCTTGGATGCCAGATTATCATGACTGATGCGCTGGATGGTTTAACGGTGACGCTTCCTAATGCTACCCGCAATATGATGGTCGAATAAGTGGCAAAAGCATTGCGTTGGACAGATGTTCGGGACATAGCAATCGCTCTTGAAGAATCTTATCCAGAGGTGGATATTCTACAGGTGCGATATACGGATCTTTGGGCCTGGGTACAGGCATTACCTGGGTTTGAAGATGATCCCCATAAGTCATCTGAAAAAATCCTCGAGGCCATTCAGATGACTTGGCTGGATGAGCGCGATTAATAAAAAAACGAGTATATTTTTTTAGGTACTCAAACTCTAGCCGCTGAAATTTTAATCTTGAGTTACTTCACGCAGCGGGTCTTCACCGAATCGGTTTGGGCCTTTTGTGCCTCTTACAAAGCAGATCTCAATCGTTAGCCAGTTGTTTGCCATTGGAACAAAAGTAAGCCATAAGAAGTGCCCTTTACGATCATGGTCATGTAAGCGCTTAATGCTGATGATGAGGCTTGTGTAGATCGTCAGGACGATGCCTGCGACCACAAGCATCCAACCAGCTGCAGTTTGCGCTTGGGCAAACATGAATGCTGTAAAGCCCCAGTAAATGATATGAACCGGCAACAAGATGAGCCCTGTCAGCCAATAGCGCCTTCTGTTGAGCCGACCCTTTGGGCTAAAAAGTATGAATTTTAGGTGTGACCAATTCAGCAAAGGCGTTTTGTCTGTAAAATGATCCATGAGAAAGCTCCATTAACTTGGTTAGATCAATGCGATTAACAAAGAAGCCTCACGTGTGAGGCTTCTCTATTAAGGCAGTAAGATTTTATCGAAGTGGATCTTCACCAAACTTATTGGGGCCTTCGGTGCCTTTAAAGAATGAAAGCTCTATTGCTGGCCAAAGGCTGACAATGGGGATGAGGAATAACCATAAAAAGTGACCGCTTCGTCCTCTATCATGGGCGCGTTTTATGTTCATCATAATGCTGACGAAAAGCATAAAAATATAACCTGCTAACAAGAGAATCATTCCAAGCCCCATTTCTGGAGGTTGACCTTGTTGTTGGTGAAATAAACCGGATGCAATGATTGCCCAAAAATACAACATGAATACGAACATATTAACAAGGTACATCAGCCAATAACGTCGTCTATTCAATCGACCATTACAGCTAAAGAGCATGAATTTTATGTGCGCCAGCTCAAATAATGGCGTTTTGTTTGTAAAATTGTCCATGATAAGGCTCCATCAATATAAAGAAGTATCTACTATAATAATACGTCATTTTAATTTAAAAAATATTAACATTCTGACGATATTGCGGTAAGACATGAACACTATTTTGAAAAATAGCATTGTTTTTTTAAAAAGGGAGAATTGCTCTGCAGTTACATATCTCAGCACCATTAGAGCGCGCCATTCAAGAAGTGTACGCCCAAAGTGCTATACGTTCTGTTGAAGGTGCTCAAGAGGCGTTGCGTGAGCGATATCGCCATAAGGTTGCGAGTGCTTTTAAAGATGATCGTGAACGTTTAGTATATCTTTTGACACGTTTGCCCCAAACATCGCTTGTGCTTGAAGGATTGTTGCGTTCACTTTGTAACGTACTGAAAGAGGTGAGAAGTATACGTGATTTTGGTGCAGGGCCTGCAACCCTGCTCTGGGCAGTGCATCCTATCGCATGGCCTTTAGAACGTATCGACCTGATTGAACGGGATTTGGGCATAAGGTCGCTTGGTGATGCCCTCTTAAAGCATTACCCATCCGAACAAGAGAGGTGCCCTATTAAATGGTATTCTTCTATTGATCAGAGCGTGCGAGACGGTGTTGATCTCACCGTTGCCTCCTATAGCTTAGGTGAAGTGAAAGCCTTAGAGCGTCGAGAGATTGTAGAAAAGCTTTTTCAGCCGAGAAAGGAAGCGCTCCTCAGCGTGGAGCCAGGATCTCCTCAAGGTGTTGGTGTGATTCGAGACGTACTTGAACAA
>JBQCDM010000153.1:0-17114 GCA_051961235.1 Nucleicultricaceae bacterium (SeqCode) | reverse complement strand
GAACAACAGTGGTATCATGGCACGTGTTATCACTTTGACAGATCCAATCGAGCTTGATAATGCCAAAGGATTGCTAAATTTCCTAAGAGAAGCGGTGCCAAGCAATATTTTTGCTGCAGTTTCAGATGGTAAGATTCTACAGCTCATTATTTTTACAATATTTTTCAGTGTTGCTCTTGGTTATGTTAAGGAAGAATACCGAAAAACCATTATTAACTTATTTAATGTTTTGATGTCTGTTTTTCAGATTATTATCGCAGCTGTCGTGAAATTGCTGCCAGTGGGTGTATGCTTCTTAGTGGCAGGACAGTTATCGAGCATTTCAGCTGAAGTTATTTTCGTCATGCTGAAATTTGTTGTTATGTCGTGTGCAACGTTGATCTTCTTTTTCTTTTTGGCCAGTATTTTTATGTGGCGTAACTCTGGTGTGAGCTACTTTAAGAGTATTTCAATGATGCGCGATCCGATCTTTGTCTCTCTTACGACTAATAGTAGTATTGCTGCGATGCCGGCTGCCATATCATCGTTAATCGAAAACTTTAAATTTGAAAAGAGCGCCACAAATCTTATTATGCCTCTTGGCATTGTAACGTGTCGCTATGGGAATATTATCTATTTTTCCTTTGCAACGATTTTTATTGCTCAGCTCTATAGCTTGCCACTCGATATGTACAGTTATCTTATTATTCTCTTAGGCGCTATTGTGGGAGGGTTGACCACATCGGGTGCAACGGGCGTTGTAACCTTGAGCATGATGAATATTGTATTAGAGCCATTGGGGCTTCCCTTTGGTGCGGTATTAGTTCTTTTTATAGCAATTGATCCTATTATTGATCCGCTCCGAACGTTGCTTATCGTATATGTGAATTCAGCGGCAACAGCTTTAATTGCAAAACGAGAAAAGGACGAGCCTGCGCTAGCAGCGTAATAAAGATCAATGCTAACAAAAAAAGGGGGCAGATGCCCCCTTTTTATTTCGTTATGTTGTTATTGGTCTATAACCTTTTGTTCAATACTTTTTTGATCTTTAGGTGCAATCTTAATCTGAATTGACCTTGGTTTTAGATCCTCAGGTATTTCGCGTTTGAGCTGAATTTTAAGCAGGCCATCTTCCAGCATAACATCTTCCACATGCACAAAATCAGCAAGATTAAAGGCGTGTTCGAAGGAGCGCTCAGCAATACCTTTGTAGAGAAAATTACGATCTTTTTTGGACGACATTTTGCGTCCTGTAACGACTAAACGATTTTGATGTGCTGTGACAGCGATATCTTCTTTTGTAAAGCCAGCAACCGCAATCTCAATCACATAGCGATCGTCTTCTATTTTCTCAATATTGTAGGGTGGATATGAATCTTCCATCTCTGAGCGTGACATAAGCGTATCTAAGAGACTTGCTAGATTATCAAAACCAACAGTTGAACGAAGAAGGGGTTTAAAGTCGAATGTATTCATGGTCTTATCCTCCTATGAGCAATAAGTTAACAAAAAACGCAGATCCGAAGACTCTGCAACCATAGGGTCCTTAAAAGGCACCCTATGGCTTTAATGTAACAATTTTGCACCAGTTTGTCAAGAAGGGGGCTAGACCTTACTCTTGTAACTTTTTCTTCAGAAGGTCATTCACTAAGGATGGGTTTGCTTTTCCTTGTGTTTCTTTCATGACTTTTCCAACGAAAAATCCAAAAACTTTATCTTTACCAGATTTGTATTCGGCAACTTGCTCAGGATGATTTTTTAAAATCGTCTCAATATGAGCAATAATGGCGCCATCATCAGAGACTTGTTGTAGACCTTTGTCTTGAACAATCTTGGCAGGTGAAAGGCCAGAGCTCCACATATCCTGGAAAACATCTTTTGCAATTTTTCCAGAAATTGTATCATCAGCAATAAGGTCAACAAGTTCAGCAAGGTGAGCAGCGGTTACTTTTGATTGAGCAATAGGCAGGCTTTCCTTATTTAATGAAGCAAATAGCTCGCCTATAATCCAGTTAGCGACAAGTTTGATGTATTTTTTTGATTGAGCCGATTCCATCCCTGAAGTGTGGAGGATTTTGCTTGCATTCAGTGCCTGCTCAAAATATTGAGCCGTTTCGAACTCATTAGAGAGAATTGCAGCATCATAATGAGGTAAATCAAAGATAGATTTATATCGTTCTTTTTTGATGTCTGGGAGTTCTGGAAGCTCATTTTTGATCGCTTCTATTTCTTCATCCGTCAGATTAAGCGGGGGTAGGTCAGGATCAGGGAAATAACGATAGTCATACGCATCTTCCTTAGATCTCATGGAACGTGTATTACCAGTTGTCGCATCAAAAAGGCGTGTTTCCTGATCAATCACTCCGCCATCCTCTAGGATGCCAATTTGTCGTTGGATTTCGTGCTCAATAGCAAGCCCAATAAATCGAATCGAATTCACATTTTTAATTTCAGCGCGTGTGCCAAAAGCCGTTTCACCAACGCGACGCACAGATATATTAACGTCACAACGCATGCTACCTTGTTCCATGTTACCATCACATGTTCCAAGATAACGCAAGAGCGCGCGTAGTTTTTTTACAAAAGCTTGAGCCTCTTCAGCAGAACGAATTTCTGGTTCTGTGACGATTTCCATCAAGGCAACGCCTGAGCGATTGAGATCAATAAATGTCTCATTGGGGCGTTGATCGTGTATACTTTTGCCGGCATCTTGTTCTAAGTGGAGACGTGTTATGGCAATTTTTTTGCTGATATCGCCTTCAAGATCAACTTCTAGAACACCTTTGCCCACAATTGGTTTTGCAAATTGCGAGATTTGATAGCCTTGTGGCAAATCAGGATAAAAGTAGTTTTTGCGATCAAAAACAGAAAATTTATTAATTTCGGCATTAAGACCGAGACCTGTTTTAATTGCTTGTCTGACGCATTCACGGTTAATCACAGGAAGCATCCCTGGAAATCCCGCATCCACAAAAGAAACTTGTGTATTCGGTTCTGCGCCAAAAGCCGTTGCGGCACCTGAAAAAAGTTTTGCATTCGAGATAATCTGAGCATGAATTTCAAGCCCGATGACAACTTCCCAGAGACCTGTATTTCCTTTGATATAGTTTTGAGTATCCATCGTTTATTGTCTCATAAATTTGGTTTTTTCTTCAAAGCCCGCAGCATCTTCAATGACTTGGGCTGCTTGGAAGATGAGTGATTCACTTAAGGAAGGACCAATGAGCTGAAGACCTAGAGGTAGTCCTTGTTTATTGAGAGCCGCTGGGACAGATATGGCTGGAACGCCAGCAAGATTGGCTGTCACAGTTAGTACGTCATACATAAACATTTCAAGTGGATCTTTGGGCTCTTCGCCGATTGCAAAAGCAGCGTTAGGCACAGAAGGTGTTAATATCAAATCAACGTGCTTGAAGGCATTAATAAAGTCATTTGTAATGAGGCGCCTTACACGTTGTGCTTTTAAATAGTAGGCATCATAGGATCCAGCTGAGAGGACATATGTTCCGATTAAAATACGGCGCTTCACCTCATGGCCAAAGCCTTCAGCGCGCGTTAATTCATATAATTCATCTAAAGACTCATTTGATTTTCTGCTGCCATAACGCACACCATCATAACGCGCTAAGTTTGAAGATGCTTCAGCAGGTGCGATAATGTAGTAGGTTGGAAGAGCATATTTTGTATGCGGCAGAGAAATTTCATGAATTTCAGCGCCAGCTTGCTTGAGCCAAGCTTTTCCTTGTTCCCACATCTCTGAAATTTCGGGTAAAAGGCCATCGACGCTATACTCCTTGGGAATACCAATTTTAAGTCCTTTGACACCTTTGCCTAAGAAGCTTTCGTAGGAAGGGATTTCAATATTGAGCGACGTTGCATCTTTTGGATCATGTCCCGCTATTGCTTCTAGCATAATGGCTGTGTCACGAACGGTTCGAGCAACGGGTCCTGCTTGATCCAGCGAAGAGGCAAAAGCAATGATACCATAACGTGAACATAATCCATAAGTGGGCTTAATACCAACTAGGCCGCAAAAAGAGGCAGGCTCACGAATGGATCCGCCTGTGTCGGTTGCAGTGGCGCCCATTGCAGAATAAGCTGCAACAGCGGCGCATGAGCCACCCGATGATCCGCCTGGTACATATGTCTTGGAATCCAGTTGACTCTTCCAGGGGCTTTTAACAGGAGCGTATGCGGATGTGAGGTTTGAGGAGCCCATCGCAAATTCATCAAGTGATACTTTGCCAATCATAACACCACCCGCATCCCACAAATTTTGTGTGACCGTGGATTCATAAGGCGGTACAAAGTTTTCTAACATACGCGATGAGGCTGTTGTGCGTATCCCTTTTGTACAAAATAGATCTTTGATTGCAAGGGGTATGCCTTCTAACTTTCGGGCAGTTCCTGCTTGGATGCGTTGGTCTGACGCGGCGGCTTGTTTGCGTGCAAGGTCAAACGTTTCAGTGATGTAGGCATTCAAATCGCGCGTTGCTTCTGCTTGCTTAATATGAGCGTCAACTAGCTCTGTTGCAGTAAATTCTTTTGAGAGGAGGCCTTTGCGGGCATCACTTAGAGATAAATATTTTAAATCTGTCATTTTTTATTCAATCACTTTAGGGACAATAAACATACCGTAGGCTGCATTTGGCGCATTCGCTAAGACATCATCCACATAATTTCCATCTGTTACAACATCATCGCGGCGAACCATATTGTCTTGATTAACGCTAAACATGGGCTCCACTTGACTTGTATCAACTTCACTCAACATCTCCATCCACTGGAGCATTTTTGAAATTTCATCTGAAAAATGTTGCTCTTGGTCAGGCGAAAGTCGGATGCGTGCGAGCCGTGCAACCTTTCGAATTACGGTGTTATCAATAACCATGTCTTAATCCTTTTCATTATGCGTTAGAAAATATCACTAAAAGACGAGGACGCAAGTATAATTTATACCTTAATAGCCTGATGCACAGCAGAAATGCCGCCCAAAATATTTTGGTATGACACTTGAGAAAAGCCAACCGACTTAAGCATGCTTTTTAGCGTTTCTTGATCATAAAACTGCTCAATACTTTCTGATAGATATTGGTAGGATGCTTCGTCCTTTGCAATACATTTCCCAAGTTTGGGAATAATCTCAAAGCGATATGCTTTGTAAAGCTTGCTTAAAAGAGGGTCCCTTACTTTTGAGAACTCAAGACACACAAAGTTGCCGCCAGGCTTAAGGACGCGGTAGGCCTCTTTTAAAGCCTCTTCAATAAAGGTGACGTTGCGTAATCCATAGGAAATGACGTACGAATCAAAGCGATTGTCTTCAAAAGGGAGTTTTGCAGCATCCGCATTTACAATTTCTGTATTGTCGATAAAGCCACTTTCAATCAAACGTTTTTCAGCAACGCCTAACATTTCCCTATTGTAGTCACAAAGTGTAACATGTGTTTTAAAGCCTGAGGCGACAGATTTTTTCAGGTATTTTAAAGTAATATCACCTGTTCCTGCTGCCATATCAAGAATATGAGCACCATCTCGGGGTCGTATAATGTCGATCAAGTAACTTTTCCAGGAGCGATGTAATCCAAAACTCATGGCATCATTCATGAGATTATAACGCGATGCAACACTGCTGAATACAGCGTTGATTTTCTTGCGGCGTTCCTCAGGGGGCACAGACTTAAATCCAAAAAAAGTTTCCAAAGTGTCCTCAATTTCATTATAATCTTTATTTAAATTCACCATGAGTATGTTCTAAAAAGCGTCAAAAATCCATGCCTGAACTTCCTGAAGTCGAAACAATTCGTCGTTCCCTTGAAGAAACCCTTGTTGGATCAACGATTGTGTGTGCTGAAAATCGTCGAAAAGATTTACGTTTTCCTTTTGAAGCAGGATTTCGAGATAAGCTTAAAGGTCAGACGATTGAAAGTATCTCAAGACAAGGAAAATACTTATTTTTTAATTTTAAAGGTTCCGTTCCAAGCCTTCTTATCCATTTAGGGATGTCTGGAAAAATTCGATTAACATCGAGGAAAGACAATCCGCTTGTGCCGCATACACACGTTGTGATGGTTTTTGATCCTTATACTATACTTTATTATGTGGACCCGAGACGTTTTGGGTTTATGCGATTTATGGGCGAAAAAGGGGCGAGGCTAAAAGCGCTTGGCCCTGAACCCTTTGATCCGAGTTTGGATGGTTCCTTATTTTTAGAGCGTATTCGAGGAAAAAAATCCTCAATTAAATCCGTTTTGCTCGATCAATCTGTGATGGCGGGATTGGGAAACATTTATGTGCTTGAGGCACTTTTTCACTCTCAAATCTCACCGTTTAGGCACGCCAAGGATATTAACTTAGAAGAAGCCACGCGATTGTTGGACGCCATTAGGCGCGTTTTGAATGAAGCGATTGAAAAGGGGGGCTCAACGTTAAAAGATTATCAAGGCGTATATGGGGATGGTGGATACTTTCAACATCATTTTAGTGTTTATGGGCGTGATGGGGAGGCGTGCCTTCGTTGCCATAATCATGTGATTCGTCACCAGAAGCAATGCGGTCGTTCTAGCTATTTTTGTGGTCAATGCCAATGCTGAAATAGCTTTGTTTTCTATTGTTTTGAAAAAAAACGAACCTTTTTTGTTCAAACTGTTGACTGTGGATAAAGCCTGGTATATACCACAACAAGGTTAAAACTCAGACGATTGATGAAAGTATAATGGCTAATATTAAATCAGCAAAAAAGCGTGTTAAACAAACACTCGTTCGCACAGCAAGAAACAAAGCTCGTATCAGCCGTGTGCGCACGTTCTTAAAAGCGGTAGATCAAGAGATCCTCACAGGAAATGTTGAAAAGGCGCAATCTGCATTTAAAACGGCAGAATCAGAACTTATGCGCGCTGTGAGCAAAGGGTTGTTGCACATTAAAACAGTATCCCGAAAAGTCTCTAGATTATCTGCAAGAATTAAGTCTTTGCCCCGATAAACTTTCGGTTGGCGGGCTATCTACTACTTTATTTAAATTCATATGAGAGGGACTCGGTCTGAGTCCTTCATGAAAAGGCTAGGTTTATGACAAACGCTGCTGCGAGTACGGGTGTTTTGAATAAAACTGAAACAGACGCTGTGTATCATGACGTGTGGCGCCATGTCTCTAGCTTTTTTCCTAATGCTTTTGGGCAGGATACGACAAAAAGCTGGCTATCTCCTCTTAAATTTAAAGATTTTCTCTCAGGAAGGTTTATTATTTCTGCGCCCACGCGCTTTATGCGAGATTGGGTTGCAACCAATTGTTCCGAAACCATTCTAAAATTGTTGCAAGAGACAAATCCGACAATCTTTGCGCTTGATATTATTGTTGAGGAATCACCGAAAGTTGAGGCGGCTCCATTAAGCAATGATGCGGAAGAGTTTTCGATTGATATTGAAGATCAGCCGGTTAATGATGAGCAAATTTTAGGATCCAGGCTTGATCCTAAATATACGTTCGAGAACTTTGTGATTGGTAAGCCTAATGAATTAGCCCATGCAGCGGCAAGGCGTATTGCAGAAGCGGATAAAGTCACGTTTAATCCACTTTTTTTACATGGAGGCGTGGGGCTCGGTAAAACCCACCTTATGCATGCGATTGCTTGGCATATTAAGAAATGCCATCCACATCGCAAGGTTGTCTACCTCTCTGCCGAAAAATTTATGTACCTCTTTATTCGTGCTTTACGATTTAAAGATACTGTTGCCTTTAAAGAGCAATTTCGTCGTGTGGACGTGTTGATGATTGATGATTTTCAGTTTATTGCTGGAAAAGATTCAACCCAGGAAGAATTTTTTCATACCTTTAATGCGTTGGTGGATCAAAATCACCAAGTGATTATCTCAGCAGACAAATCACCCTCAGAACTTGTAGGGCTTGAAGAGCGGATGCGCTCTCGTTTAGGATGGGGATTGGTTGCTGATATTCATCCAACCACGTATGAGCTTCGGCTTGGCATTTTGCAATCAAAGGTAGAGCAGCTTAACTTAAACTTTCCGCCTAAAATTCTTGAATTTTTAGCGCACAAAATTTCATCCAATGTGAGAGAGTTGGAAGGAGCACTAAATCGTCTTGTGGCCCATTCCATGTTGGTTGGACGTGAGATCAATATTGAAACGGCGCAAGAAGTGTTAGGCGATTTAATTCGAGCAAACGATCGTCGGGTGACGATTGATGAAATTCAGAAAAAAGTGGCTGAGCATTTTAATATTCGCTTGTCGGATATTCATTCGCCACGACGGTTGCGTGCGGTTGCACGGCCACGTCAAATTGCGATGTTTCTAGCAAAAACAATGACCCCATTGTCTTTGCCTGAAATTGGTCGTAAGTTTGGAGGTAGGGATCATACAACAGTGATTCATGCCGTCAAAAAAGTTGAGGAATTGCGACTCAATGATCAAAGTGTCGCAGAAGATATTGAACTATTGAAAAAGATGTTACAGAGCTAAACAATGGAATCTATTGCCCAGAAAATCGACAGTAATCAAGTGAACACACAAGCGTCATTGAGCGTGAAGTTGCAGCGCACCCAGTTTTTGAAGGCGTTGAGTCATAGCCAAGGGGTGGTTGAAAAGAGAACAACCGTTCCAATCCTTTCGCATATTTTACTCGAAGCTTTTGATGATCAGCTGAATCTAACAGCAACGGATTTGGAAGTCGCGATTATCGAAACTATTGCAGCGGAAGTGAGTATTCCTGGAAAGGTTGCGATACCAGCACAAATGATGTTTGATATCGTGCGTAAATTGCGTGATGAATCTGACATTGTGCTCTGTGTTGATCCAGAATCCAATCGTATTAAGCTTTCTTCTGGAAAATCAGAATTTAAAATTCCCTACCTTCCAGCAGATGAATTTCCCGTTATCAATAGTGGAAAGCAACCGTTTAAATTTAATCTACCGGCTAGTACCCTTAAAGATTTTATGGACAAGACGCGGTTTGCCATGTCTATGGAAGAAACGCGCTATTTCTTGAATGGTATCTATCTTCATGCCTATCAAGGTCAAGAGCTTCGCGTTGTGGCAACCGATGGTCACCGTTTGGCAAAGGTATCTTCTGCGATGCCTAAGGGGGCAGAAAGCATGCCTGGTGTGATTATTTCGCGCAAAACAGTCAATGAAGTATTGAAATTGACGCAGGATGAAGTGATTGATGTTGAGATTTCTTTATCCGAGACACAAATTAGCTTCAAGTTTTCGGATGTTTTCTTAACAGCGCGCTTGATTGATGGCACATTCCCTGATTATGAAAAAGTGAGTCCTCAAAAGAATGACAAAATGATTCTGATCGATATGGATTCGTTCTCGGAGTCTATCGATCGTGTATCGACAATTTCCGCAGAAAAGAATCGTGGTGTGAAGCTTGCTATTCAGACTTCTAAAATGATGATTTCCGCAAGCAGCAGTGATGCGGGTAGTGCGAGTGAAGAAATCGATATCGAGTATGAAGGTTCGTCGTTTGAAATAGGTTTTAATTCTAAATATCTGCTTGATATTGCACAGCAAATCGGAAGTGACAATGCTGAATTTCATTGTTCCGATTCCGCATCCCCTGTTATGGTCAAAGGGCAACACGACGATGAGTGTTTGTACGTCCTCATGCCCATGCGGGTTTAAGGTCTGAGAGGACTAGGTGGTGTTCAATCCGTCCGGGGTTAGCCGTCTCGTTCTTCAGAACTTTCGTAACTATCCTTCTCTTGAGCTTGCTGTTGATACGCGCTCAGTGGCACTGACTGGCCCAAATGGAGCGGGTAAAACCAATATTTTAGAATCGCTTTCTTTTCTTTCGCCCGGTAAGGGCTTACGTAGTGTGGGGCTTGGAGATATCGCTTATGCTGAGCCAGGTGCGCATGAAAGTTCAATCAAGGCTTCACCGTGGTCCGTTTATGCGGAACTGAGCCATGCGGAAGGCATCACACAGATTGGAACGGCTCTTGAACCTCAGGAGGGACGAGATCGCAGAGTGGTTAAGGTGAATGGAGATTTTGTAAAAAAACAATCAACCTTAAGTTCTCTTTGCCGCGTGATTTGGGTTACCCCCTTGATGGATCGTTTGTTTATTGAAGGCGCTTCTTCAAGGCGGCGTTTTTTAGATCGGCTCGTCTACGGTCTTGATCCGCTTCACGCAGATTATGTGGCACGATTTGAAAAAGCGATGAAGGAACGGAATAAAATCCTTGAAGAATCAGGCGACCCTCTCTGGCTTGATAAAGTAGAAGAAGAGCTGGCTTTGTCATCTTCGCACATTTCAAAAGCGCGCCAAAATTTTCTAGCGCAATTAATGACGGCGCAATCGACCTTAACACCCATCTTTCCTTTTGCTGCGGCGTCAATGTTTTCAAGTCATTGTGATGCGGGGCATTCAGTTGCAGAAAAAGTTGCAAAGTTACAAGAATTGCTCAAGGAATCACGCAAACGAGATAAGCTGATTGGGCGGTGCTCGATAGGCGCTCATAAGGAAGATCTTTGTGTAATTTTTCAAGCCAAAAATCGGATGGCAGACCAATGTTCCACCGGTGAGCAGAAGGCTTTGCTTCTCTCGCTGATTTTGGCCGCTGTCAAATTAATTGCCGTAGAACAGGAAGGTGTTCCCCTTCTGTTACTGGATGAGGTTATTGCTCATCTTGATGAGGACCGTAGAGCACAGCTTTTTGATGTTCTCTTTGAAATGAATATTCAAATATGGATGACAGGAACAGATGCAGAAATCTTTGCCAAATGGCGTGAAAAAATTCAGCATCTCTTTGTAAAAAATGCTATAGTGCAGCAACTTTAAATTATAGTGAATGAAAAGAAATCAAACATGACCGCAACCGCAGAAACGACGTATGATGAAAACACTTGCCAGACACCAGAAGCACCAGAGGAATATGGCGCTCATTCGATTAAGGTTCTAAAGGGCCTTGATGCGGTACGTAAGCGGCCGGGTATGTATATTGGTGATACAGACGATGGCTCGGGTTTGCATCATATGGTCTATGAAGTCATCGATAATGCTGTTGACGAATCTTTGGCTGGGCATTGTGATAATATCATTGTTAAGCTCAATGCAGACGGTTCTGTGAGTGTGATGGACAACGGTCGTGGTATTCCTGTTGGTATCCATGAATCTGAAGGTGTTTCTGCCGCAGAAGTCATTATGACACAGTTGCACGCAGGTGGTAAGTTTGACCAAAATTCTTATAAGGTCTCGGGCGGTCTTCATGGCGTTGGTGTATCGGTGGTCAATGCATTGTCCGAGACGTTAGACCTTACTATTTGGCAGCACGGAAAAGAGCATTTTATGCGCTTTATTCATGGTGTGCCAGAATCACACTTGCAGGTGGTAAAAGATGTTCCAGCAGATAAAACGGGCACAAGTATTACCTTTAAGCCATCAGCTGAAACATTCACGATGGTTGAGTTTGATTTTAACACCTTAGAACATCGTTTCCGTGAATTAGCATTTTTGAATTCTGGCGTGCGTATCACTTTAGTTGATGCACGGGGTAGTGAAGAAAAAACTTCTGTTCTTTTTTATGAAGGCGGTATTGCTGCCTTTGTGAAATATTTAGATCGCACAAAATCAGTGATTCATGAAGGTCCAGTTGTTGCATTGGGTGAAAAGAACAATATTGTTGTTGAAATCGCGATGCAGTGGAATGACAGTTATCATGAAAATGTGCTTTGCTTTACCAACAATATTCCTCAAAAAGACGGTGGTACGCACCTTGCAGGTTTTCGTGCGGCGATTACACGTATCATCCATAACTATGCTCAAGAATCCGGCATTTTGAAGAAAGAAAAAGTGACCTTAAGCGGTGATGATGCGCGAGAAGGATTAACGTGTGTCCTTTCTGTTAAAGTGCCTGATCCTAAATTTTCCTCACAAACAAAAGATAAGCTTGTTTCTTCAGAAGTACGTCCTGTTGTTGAAAGCTTAGTGAGCGATAAGCTCAGTCAGTGGCTCGAAGAAAATCCAGCCGAAGCGCGCAAGATCATTGCAAAGGTGATTGAAGCAGCAACCGCGCGAGAGGCTGCACGACGAGCGCGTGAATTGACGCGTCGTAAAGGTGTTTTGGATATTGCTTCTCTTCCAGGAAAATTGGCCGATTGCCAAGAAAGGGATCCGGCTAAAAGTGAACTGTATCTCGTGGAAGGAGACAGCGCGGGTGGTTCTGCAAAAGGTGCGCGAGACCGTAAGTTTCAAGCTATTTTGCCCTTACGCGGTAAAATTTTGAATGTGGAGCGGGCACGCTTTGATAAGATGCTAAGCTCTCAAGAAATTGGAACGCTGATTGCCGCAATGGGGACAGGTATTGGTTCTGAAGAATTTAATGTTGAGAAAGCGCGTTATCATAAAATTATTATCATGACCGACGCGGATGTGGACGGTAGTCACATCAGGACGCTCTTGCTTACTTTCTTTTATCGTCAGATGCCTGAGCTTATCGAAAAGGGCTATCTTTATATTGCACAACCACCTCTTTATGGTGTGAAACGTGGTAATTCTGTGACATATTTAAAGAATGACCGGTTTTTAGACGAATATCTCGTGCAGGCTGCGCTTGATGGAGCGCATTTCGAATTGCATTCAGGATCACGCATGATCGGAGAAGATTTGAAAGCACTCGCATTGAGCTGCAAAATAATGAAGAATCATCTGCTCACCTTAGGAGAGAAGGTGGGTTCACTCTTGATTGCCGAACAATTGGCGATTATCGGCGTATGTTCCCCCAATCATTATGAGCCTTCAGTTATTCATGCAACAGCGGATGTGATTAAGAATCGTATGAATACGCTTTATAACAATAATCCTCAAGTGACGTGGGATGCTGGGGTAGAGGGTGATACTATACAGCTAGCAAAAACTGAGCGCGGGGTGACTGAGCGTTATAAAATAAATGGCGCTACCATGTCGAGTGGAGATGCTTATTATCTCAATAGTCAAGTTCAGAAATTGAAGGAAATTTTCTTCTCACCAACAACATTGGTGATGAAAGACAAATCCATCATGATCAAAGGACCAAGAGAGCTTATTGATGTGATAAACGAACAAGGGCGTAAGGGGATTTCTATCCAACGTTATAAAGGTCTTGGAGAAATGAATGCATCCCAGTTGTGGGAGACAACACTTGATCCATCAATTCGCACGCTCCTTCAAGTTAAAATAACGCATACGGATGAAGCAGAAGAAGTATTTTCTATGCTCATGGGAGACGTTGTAGAACCACGGCGTGATTTTATCCAAGAAAATGCGCTCAAAGTTTCTAACTTAGACGTTTAAGAGACAAGGGTGGAGGTTCGTATGAAAGTATATGCTATTCCCTTCTTTGTGTTTTTTTTAAGCGGGTGCGTATCTACATCGAATGATACGCCTGACGCGCGGACTGTATCGAACACTGGGCAATCCTCTACACAACCAGTGAGTCGGGATGACTTGTATCAAGCACCTAAGCAAAAAAAATTGCAAGAGCGCATTTGGGCGACAGAGGCAGGTACTGATTCAAAAGCCATGCAAAATAAAAATGACGTAGATGTTCGTCATTTAAAAAGTAAATATAAGGAGCGAAACGAACCGTATAAGATGGGCGATATCAAGGCGATTCCAAATATGCCAAATTCTTATGACGTTGATCCTTCTAAGCGGTAAGGAATTAAGCACTTTATGTCCTCATACGATGATGATGATTTAAGAGAGGAGCCAAAACTTTTTGGAGGCAAGCCTTTGCCACCAATAGAAGAGGCGCCTCGTTCTAAAAAAAAGCAAAAAGATTTACCTAAACAAAAACCACAAAAGAAACTTAAACAGAAGAAAAAGCTGGGTTGGAGAATTGTACGTCTTTTGATGATTATCTCTATCTGGGGAATATTTTTTTCTGGGCTTGCCGTGCTGTGGTTTGCTTATGATTTGCCTGATATTAATACACTTGAAATTAGTGCACGAAAACCAGGTGTCACAATTCTTGATCGGCATGGAAAAACGATAGCAACATATGGGGATCTTCACTCAGATTCCGTTTCTTTAAATGAATTACCGCCCTATGTTGTTCAAGCACTTCTTGCAACGGAAGATCGACGTTTTTACCATCATTTTGGTGTGGATGTGATTGGTGTTTTTCGAGCAATGCTCAAAAATTATCAGGAAGGTGCCATTGTACAGGGCGGAAGCACGATTACGCAGCAGTTGGCCAAGAACTTTTTGCTTTCTGAAGGTCTTTATACACCTCAAGATCGATCACTACGTCGTAAGGCTCAAGAAGTGCTATTAGCGCTTTGGTTAGAATCTAATTTTACTAAAGACCAAATTCTGACCATCTATTTAAATCGCGTCTATTTGGGGGCGGGTACTTATGGTATTGAAGCGGCGTCCAGACAGTATTTTGGAAAGCACGCGCGTGACCTTAGTCTTTATGAATCAGCGGTGATTGCAGGACTTTTGAAGGCTCCGTCAAAATATGCACCCAATGCGCATCCAAAACAGGCGCACGAGCGTGCACGCATTGTGCTCTCTAATATGGTGAAAGAAGGCATGATTAGTGAGATCGAGGAAAAAATCCAAGCGTTGTCACCGGATTCCCTTGAAAAAATAGAACATAAGAAAAATCAGGCGCGTTATTTTGCTGATTGGATTATGGAGAATTTAAAGGATTTTGTAAGCGATACGAATCAAGATATGATTATCCATACGACGCTAGATTTTTCACTTCAAACAAAAGCTGAAGAGAGCGTTAAACATTTTATTGATCAACATCGAACTGAGCACAATTTGTCAGAGGCTGCCCTTGTTGCGATGACGCCTGATGGCGGCGTGAGAGCTTTGGTTGGTGGTTATGATTATTATAAAAGCCAATTTAATCGAGCAACGCAGGCGAAACGTCAGGCAGGCTCTGCTTTTAAGCTGTTTGTTTTTTTGAGCGCTTTAGAGCAGGGGTATCGACCCGAGACCCATGTGAGTGATGAATATATACAAATAGGATCTTGGCGACCGCGTAATGACACATGGCAGATTCGAGGCGAGGTAACGTTAGAAGAAGCTTTTGCTTATTCCATTAATACATCTGCTGTGCGTTTGATTAAAGATCTGGGTGTAAAACCAGTTTCAGATGTGGCAAAAAAAATGGGACTTTTATGTCCGCTTCCAGACAACCTAACAATCGCACTTGGTTCTGGAGAAACAACACTTCTTGAGTTAACGACAGCATATGGCACGATTGCAAATCATGGTTTTGCTGTTTGGCCCTATGGCATTATGCTCATCAAAAAGCCACAGGGTGATGTGATCTATCAAAGAGAACCACAAACACCTGTAAGGCTCTTAAGCCGTGATGTTGAGTTGGAAATGTTGCAGATGATGCAAGCTGTTATGACATATGGCTCAGGTAAACGTGCGCGCTTGGATCGCCCTTGTGCAGGCAAAACTGGTACAACCCAAGATTTTAAAGATGCTTGGTTTGTTGGGTTTACACCAGACCTCGTGACAGGTGTGTGGATGGGCAATGATGACGGGGCATCGATGAAAAAAGTAAGGGGTGGCCTTTTGCCAGCGCTGATTTGGCATCAGTTTATGGAAGAGGCGCACAAAAATGTTCGAGTGCGTAATTTCCCTGAAAATTAGACCTCTTTGCGTTTAAAGCTTTCTCTTAGAATGAGAAGGCCACAACTCATAATAATGCAACACCCAATAATAAGACGTAGAGTCGGTTGTTCACCAAACAGCACAAGACCAAACAGCACATTCCAAAGGATAGCGGTATAAATCATAGGCGCAACGAAGGCTGCCTCTGCAAGGGCATAGGCTCTTGTAATAAGAATTTGGCCGATGCCACCTGCAATACCTAAGGAAATAAGTTTGAGAAGATCTGGCATGGTTGGCGTCACCCAGGCGTTGGGGAGAAAAAACAATCCTAAGAGTGATGAAAAGAGGCTGAAGTAAAATACGACTAAATAGCTTGAATCATGGCGAGTCAGAATCCGCGCATTAATCATGATAAAAGCGTCAATGATGGAAAAAAGGAGGGCATATACCAATCCGCCTTGAAAGAGATCTTGCCCAGGTTGTGCAATGACAACAACGCCTGTGAATCCTGCCAAAACAGCAATCCACTGCGGGCGATTAACAGTTTCTTTGAGAAAGAGTGCTGCAAAGAGTGTGACAAAGAAGATCGACGTAAAGCATAAGGTGCTCACTTCAGCAAGCGGTAATGCCCGAAGCGCATAGTAGAGACAATATAAGCCAATGAATCCAACTAAACCGCATAGAAGATGGCGTTTCATTTGAAAGGACCTAAAAGTAGAATGAGGTTCTTTAACAAGTGCAAAGGTTACGGGCGGTAACATGAAAAAGCATCGAAAGAAAACAATCTGGATAATGCCATATCTTTGCACCGTGTCTTTTACGAAGAGGTTGACAAGTGCAAAGACGAGCATGGCAATCGTCATATAGAGCATGCCTTGAATTGTTTTATTTTTAAATAAATGAAAATACATTTTCATCCCATAAATTATTTATTTGAATACGTAAAATTAACCTATCTCGCAAAAAATGGAACTCTTAAATAAACATTTTTGGAGAGTTTTTATGAGATATCTTATCTTACTTATAGGGCTATGCATACTCAGCGAGCCTATTTTTGCAACCGCTTCATCGTCTAGTTCTTCTGCAAATTCCCTTACTGAAGGGGACATCGCTGGAACGCTTCTTAAAAAACGCCAAAAGCTACAGACGATTGTACGATCTGTTCATGTACAAAAGTTACTGGATGCTGATCAACGCGATGTTCACTGGTTTGAAGATGTAGAATTTGATTTAAAGAAGACGTTAGTTCTCACAACTGGACGACTTGGACGTCTTCGAGATCTACAACAACCTTATCAAGATTGGCTGCAAGTGGCGCTTGAAGAAGCACTTCTTGAGACTGAAGCCAATATTTTAAAGGGGACAGAGGAAAAGCAGAATCCAAGACATCAAGAGTTGACAGCAAAACGCTTAGAGATTGAGGCAACTTTAAGCGCTGAATATAACAAAATTCTTGAAACGCCACTCAAAAACCTTGCTTTTGCTGCGCTTGAAGATCCTAAGGTGCCACTTGAATCGATGACATCTTACAAACTCACTTATGTGGATAGTAAGG
>JBQCDM010000152.1:0-2750 GCA_051961235.1 Nucleicultricaceae bacterium (SeqCode) | reverse complement strand
AGTATGAGCCGAAATTGCATTGACCAATAAATCAGCGCCTACTTCGTCAGGATTATCAATGAGTGCCTGAATCGCAATGTCACCTTTTTTCTCGCCAACAATGATCACATCGGCCGATAAATAATTCTGACATAGAGAACGTATCGAGACTAATATTTCAGGTACAACGGAAGAAATAATCGATACATCAATATCTTGTAAGCTAATGCCTTTCAATCGAAGCAAATTGATCAACCACACTGCCCATTCATCAGACGTTCTTTTAGGGTCAGAACTTGACCGCCACACAGCCAGTTCCCTTGGTCCGTCAAAAACGGCACAACACACATTTGTATTTCCTATATCGATTGCAAGAAGCATTCTCTCTCCTATACGGACCTTAAATTAAAATATACATCAGCACTGGTCAATTTTTCACATTCCCCATCATCACGTCTTAAAAGGAGCGCACCATTTGAATCTATTCCTTCAAAAACACCTTCAAGGGTCAGAGCTGTCTCATGATTGTCTTTAACCACATGCACACGCTTATTCAGATGATGGGCACACAAAAGCCATGCATCAAGCTGAGATTTGACATCCCCTTGGTGCCAAGAAATAAGCCTCTGCTTCAGTGATTTTTGGATCTCTACGGCAAGAATTTCAGGACGGATCAGTTGTCCAGAATATTCCATCATACTGGTTGCCGCGTATGGCACATCAATTGGATAGCTGATCACATTCAGCCCTATCCCTAAGACAGCCCAGTCATCACCAGACTCTGTTTTAGGTGCCTTTTCAATCAACAGACCACCAACCTTACGTCCATAGATTAAAATATCATTTGGCCATTTCAACGTTATCGCATGGTCCGCTCGAAGATATGCTTTCAGCACATCGAGCACGGCAAGTGCACAAATAAAGGGTAATGTTGTTAAAGGAGGATCATCGGGAAAAAGGCGAATGCAATAGGATGTTTGGAAATTTCCAGCTAAGCTCTTCCAAGGGCGCCCTCTTCTACCTCTTGCATTCTTTTGCACACGGGTTTGAATAAAATAGGCTTCTTTAATACTTCTATCAGAAGAAATTATATGCGCTGCCTCATCCATGGTTGAACTGAGCTCATCATAAAATAAGCCCTCGATTAAATCCGCCATACTCAATTATGCTTTAAATATCGTTGAAACCATAGACAGTAAGAAATCAGGATAGATGAGATACGTCAATACAAAAATTGCTGTCCCCACCATAACCCAAACCGTCTGCCAAGACATGTGACGATCAAGACGACCAGCCCCACCATCGCTTAATAATTCATCAAAGAACATTATTTTTACGACTTTGAGATAATACGTTGCAGCAATCACACTCGATACAACACCGATACCTGCCGTTATGTAGAAGCCCCCATCAATCGCCGTTTTAAAGACAAGGAACTTCGCAAAAAATCCAGCAAGCGGCGGAATACCCGCAAAAGAAAGAAATAAAACAGCAAAGCAGCAGGCAACAAGACGATTCTCCTTTGCAAGACCGGATAGATCTCTTAGTTCTTCAACCAAGCGGCCATGTCGTCTTAAATTAAGGATACAGGCAAAAACACCAAGCGACGTGAGTGCATATAAAAAAAGATAAAAGAAGACACTCGCACTTCCCTCAGGCGAAAGTTTCAAGAATCCAAGCAAGCTATAGCCCATATGAGAAATAGTACTATAGGCTAGCAGCCGTTTGATATTGGTCTGAAATAGGCCAGCAACAGCACCAAGTAGCATTGAGGTAACGCTCAACCCCACAAGCAAATCATTTGACGAAAGCAGAGGCGCTATAACGTATTCCACCAAGCGCAACAAAGCAAAAATCACAGCAAACTTAGGCGCTGATGCAAGCAATGCTGTAATGGGCGTTGGACTTCCTTCATAAACATCAGGTGTCCACATATGAAAAGGAGCGATAGAAACTTTAAAAGCAAAACTTGCTAATATGAAGGTAAGAGCAATCCAGATGGCAAAGGAATGTTCCAATTTTACATCCGCCAAAGCGCGTGCGATTCCCTCATAATCCGTTGTTCCAGAAAATCCATACAGCAGACTAATGCCATACAACAATATAGCCGTGGATAAAGCGCCTAAAATAAAATATTTTAGCCCTGCTTCACTCGACTGAAGTTTGCTCTGCTGAATGGCAACCAGAATATAAAGAGACAAACTTGAAATCTCGATTCCCATAAAAAGAGTCATAAAATCACTTGCGGATGCAAGCGCCATCATACCAAGTGTTGCAAAGACGATCAGGATAGGGCCTTCAAACTGTCTGATTTCTTCACGCTCAAAATGTGGGAATCCCATAAAGCAGAGCAAAAAAACCATAAAAAGGATCACTGCTTTGGCACACTGAGTCGCCATTGAAATATCATAATGACCATGAAAAAGGGAAACAGGCTCTTTGATCACAACAAGACTCAAAACAATCCCAACAAGAAGGGTCATTTTAACACCAACTTGGAGCATCTTGTCTCCAGTATCACCTCGAACAAGTCCAAAAATCATCAGTATAAATGTGGAAAGCGCGATAAACACCTCTGGCAAAACTGGAAAATAATGGCTGAGTAGAGTCTTTATCATCGAAAAATCCTATAGCATCCTGTTTTTATCATTGTCGCCAGTTTCAATGCGCTTTTTGACCATTTTGTATGGCGCCAATATTTTTTTTACGCTTGGTTCACAAACCTTTAAGAGAGGCGTTGGATACACACCCAAAACAAAGACAAGAATAAC
>JBQCDM010000151.1:0-5225 GCA_051961235.1 Nucleicultricaceae bacterium (SeqCode) | reverse complement strand
ATACGACTTTATTTTTTCGACGAGTTCATACTGTCGAATCATAAGGTCACATCCATAAAGTCATTAGGGTAAATTAAAAGAGGCGTAAACACGCTTCAAAAGCCTATTGTTAGTTATTATCAATTCTTTAAATTTTATAGGCTTTTAAGGAATAGTAAAGACGAATATTATTCTTCTTCAGCAATATCTTGCTCTGGTGAGCTTTCAGAACTGTCGTCATCTTGAGCCAATGGCTCCTCATCATTCATTTCCTCAAGAGATTCGCGCGTATCAATTGCTTTTAAATGAGAACTTGATAGTTCTTGCTCCAAAAGCTCAGCGCGTTCTTCTTCTTCAGGTTCAGTTTCAGAATGAGGCTTGAAGGTGTTTGTAATACCGTCAGTAAGCTCTTGCACTGAAATAGTGCCTTCAGCAATCTCACGTAGTGCAATCACAGGATTTTTATCTTTATCGCGCTCGATTGTAACAGGTGCACCTGCAGAAATTTGCCTTGTGCGATGTGCTGCTAAAATAACCAAATCAAAACGGTTATCAAGCTTTTTGATACAATCTTCAACTGTTACACGAGCCACGATCGAATATCCTTATGTTATTAGCCTTGGCGGGCCTTGAAGCGTGGGTTTGATTTATTGATCACGTATATACGACCTTTACGGCGGATTACGCGGCAGCCTTTGTGGCGTGTCTTAATGGTTTTTAATGAGTTAACGATTTTCATAAGAAGACTCCAACGTCAAAAATTAAGAGAAGAGATATAGCGTCTCTTATACTGTGTCAAGTTAAAACGCACACATCTTAGAAAAAATGATAAAACCGATATTATCCTTTATCCCTAAGTAAGCGAGACTGACTACGTTTCCAGTCGCGTTCTTTTTCAGTTTCGCGCTTGTCGTGTTTTTTCTTGCCGGCAGCAAGGCCAATTAAAACCTTCGCAATGCCCCGATGGTTAAAGTAAATTTGGAGTGGCACAAGCGTGATGCCTTCTCTTTTTATGGCACCTAAGAGTTTATTACGCTCCCTTTTGCGCAACAGAAGTTTTCTAAAACGTCGCGCTGGGTGTTTGATATATCCACTTGCAGAATAGTCATCAATATGTGCGTTGATAAGATAAAGTTCACCATTCTTTTCACCAGCATGGCTTTCTTTAATGCTGCCTTTACCTTCTCGAAGTGATTTGACTTCCGTGCCCATCAAGACAATGCCGGCTTCAAGTGTTTCCTTAATAAAGTAATCGTGTCGGGCTCTTCGATTGTCCGCGACAACTTTGTAATTATCTTTGCTCATGGTTTTTTTCAAAAACGATTTTCATCTTCAAAATTTCTGTCATTATAGGCGACAGAAATCATACTTAATTCGAGGCAAGGATACAGGAATGCTTAATTTTAAGAAAGTTTTTTATTTACTTTCGTTTGGATGCCTTATCACACAAGGCGAGGGACTATATGCCTTTGATTGCACAAAGGCGCTTAAAAATCCGTTAAGTAGTGAATGGCAGTCACCTGAATTCAAGCAACGATGTGCTCTTGCAAGCAAAATCGCAACGTGGATGATTTTGCGAGAAGGAAAGCAGGGAACGTTTAATGAATACGCTGTCTTTATTAGGTCCAATCCAAATTGGCCGTGGGAGCATAAACTGCGCAGAAACGCTGAAGACAAGATGGGTAGTGCCGAATCTATGGAGGCACTGAGAGCCTTTTATAAGGAGAGTGCACCAAAGAGTTTACCTGCTGCTACTGTTTTCGTGGATAGGCTTGTATCTTCCGGGAACCGGGAAGAGGCTACCCGGCAGATAAGGCGCGCCTGGCAAGAAATTGAAGGATCTTCAGAGGAACAAAAAAGCTTTTTTAATAAGTATCATAAGGTTTTGCGTAACCAAGATCATGAAGCACGTCTCGTTCTTTTAGTTAAGGCTGAAAATTTTAAAGCAGCAGAGAAGGTCGCGGCTTGTATTCAAGGGCCGAGGCGGACTCAAGTGGAGGCCTTGCTCCAAACGCTTGTGAATAAAAAGGATATGCCTGATTTTTCAAAGCTTAAGCTTGGCCATCATGATGATTGGGTCGTCTTTCAATATGTAAGACAATTGCGGCGTCAATACGATACACGCGCAGAACAAATTTTAATTCGTTATCCTCAGTACACAAAATCCTTCCCAGATCTTTGGTGGCGTGAACGCTCTGTTTTATCGAGACGTGCACTTGAAAAGGGAGATTACAACTTAGCGTATAAAGTTGTTAAAAATCACCATTTGCAACCAGGCGGCGATTTTGCGGAAGCAGAATTTTTCTTAGGGTGGGTTGCTTTGCGCTTTCTGGGGCAGCCAAAGGTAGCGCTACACCATTTTCAAACACTCCATGATCACGTTAAAAGCCCGATTTCTCTTGCTAAAGCAAACTATTGGCTTGGACGTACCTTTGAACAGATGGGGCATCATAAACAATCGCATCAGAGGTTTTTAGATGCAGCGCAGTATAAAACGACATATTACGGACAGATCGCTCAGCGCAAATTAATGACGGAAAAGAGTGTGTTGCCCTTAAAGAAAATTCAAGTGACAGAGGCGCATCGTCGTCACTTTGAGTCGAAAGAATTTGTTCGAGCTGCGCGTCTTTTTGTGAGCGCTGGCATGCCAAAAGAAGCCTTGTCATTTTTGCATTTACTTGCAAAACGTGCCAAGAATGATGCGGATCGGTTTCTTGCGATTCAACTCACCCATGCGATTGCCAAAGAATATGTGGTTGATATTGTGCGTGAAGTGACGCCGCATATTGAAACAGCATATGTGGAAGCGTATCCAAAGTTACCGAATAAATTTGATTATCAAGGTGTTGATCCTGATTTTGTGCATGCAGTGATTCGTAGGGAAAGCGGTTTTAATCCATCCCTCATCAGTGACAAAGACGCTCAAGGATTGATGCAAGTTTTGCCTAATACGTGTAAAAATCTCGCATCAAAACATAATTTTAAATATGATCCTCTAAAACTTTTAAACGATCCGCAGTACAATGTGAAAGTTGGATCAATCTTTCTAAAACGATTGCTTGATAATTATAAAGGGTCTTATATCATGACCTTGGCTGCATATAATGCAGGGCCAAAGCCTGTGCAGGAATGGGTGCAGTATTTTGGAGATCCACGGGCTCGTGATATTGATGCCATCGATTGGGTTGAAAAAATCTCTTACCGTGAAACACGCGACTATGTTCAACGTGTTTTAGAGGCGTATGTGGTTTATAAATATTATCGCAAATAAAGATGTCTTAAAGCGTGGTCAGTAGGTGCCAAATAATCGATCACCAGCATCACCGAGCCCGGGCACAATATAATCCTTATCATTTAAATGGCTATCAAGGGATGCTAGGTAGATCGGAATGTGAGGATAGTGTTCGCGCACGACGCGGATTCCTTCAGGACTTGCAACAAGTGCTAAAAAGGTAATGTTTTCAGCTGACACACCGCGACTCGTCAACGCATTGATAGCATGTACGGCTGAGTAGCCCGTTGCAATCATTGGATCGATTAAGATAAAGAGAGCATTTGGGGTTTTTGGGATCTTGACGAGATATTCAATAGGTCGGTGCGTGGTCGGGTCTCGAAAAACACCAATATGCCCCTGATAAGCAGACGGTATTAGCTCAAGAAGGCCATCAACCATGCCAAGGCCCGCTCTTAAGACAGGTGTGATCACAATAGACTCAGGGCGGATCTCATATCCAACACACGACGCGATGGGTGTTTTAATCGTTCTTTCAACGGTTTCTAGGTGACGCGTCACTTCATAACCCATCAAAAGAGAGATTTCTTTCAATAATTGCCTAAAGACGGGTGTTGGGGTTTTCTCATCGCGCAAGTACGTTAGCTTATGCTGAATGAGTGGGTGCTTTAGAATGAAAGTAAGGGGGTCTGATTTGAGCATGATTTTATTCAATCCATTTTTTGCGTTCTTGTTCTAAGCGGTCCTCAGCAATCGCGCGCCGCACATTGACGAGAAGGTCATTCATAAAAAATATGTTATGTGCACTTAAGAGTTGTATAGCCAATAACTCTTTTGCCTTTAATAAGTGGTGAATATAAGCTCTTGAATATGTTTTACATGTGGGGCAAGCACATTTTTGATCAATGGGGGCTGAATCTTCTCTATAGCGTGCTGCTTTAAGATTGATATGTTCTCCACCACTACCGTCATTATAAGACCAAAATTCGAATTTCACAAGAGCACCACCATGACGTGCGAGCCGTGTTGGGTGTACGCAGTCAAACGTATCAATGCCGTTCTTGACACCCTCGAAGATATCTCGAACCCCGCCAATACCAAGTAAGTGGACCGGGCGATCGGTTTTCAAATAGTTCATCGTAAAGGAGACAACAGCCTCCATTTGCTCTTTGTTTGCACCTAAAGAACCGCCAACTGCAATACCAAAGAACGGGTTTTCCATAACATGGTTGGCAGCACGCATACGCAGGTCTTCGTATACGCCACCTTGAATAATGCCATAGAGGCGTTGGTTTTGAATTTCTTTGCGTTGAAATTGTTGAAGAGAACGAATGCCCCAGCGATGAGAGAGCTCGAGAGAATTTTCTGTGTATTTTTTGTCCACATGAAAAGGCGTGCACTCATCAAGAACCACAATTAAGTCAGCGCCAAGTTGATGTTGGATGTCGATTGATTTCTCAGGTGTTAGTGTATGGATACTGCCATCAAGATAGGATTTAAAAACCGCACCTTCTTCAGAAATTTGAAGGAGCGTTTTTTGACGCCCGCCCATTCTCTTGCCTTTAATTTCGGAGGCAACGGAACCATGCCCAAGGCTGAAAATTTGAAACCCACCCGAATCGGTGAGCATGGGGCCATCCCAGCCCATAAAAGTATGCAAACCACCCATTTTTTCGACAAGATCGCCACCGGGTTGCAACATCAGGTGATAGGTGTTTGAGAGGATAATTTGTGTGTTAAGCTCACGCATCATCTCTGGCGTAATGCCTTTGATTGCAGCTTTTGTCGCGCAGAAAATGAAAGCAGGTGTCTCAATCACACCGTGAGGTGTTGAAAGACGTCCAAGGCGTGCAAGGGTATCTTTAGACTGTTTGATAATATCGAATTTAAACTCTGAGGTGCTCATAATTTCATGAATCTTCTTTTGTTGGTTTTAAAAAATGAGATATGTATAAAAGAGGGCTAAAAGCAATGGCTGCTACCACTCTAAAGATGAGCCCCCCTAAGATGTATG
>JBQCDM010000150.1:0-3911 GCA_051961235.1 Nucleicultricaceae bacterium (SeqCode) | reverse complement strand
AACTCTGTCGAACGTACTTCAATAAAAGCGAGTGCAGAAAGCGTTGCAATCCATTCTTCTAGCGAATGCTCAAAGTCGAATCCATACAGGTAGATACTTCCAGAATTTGTAAATTTCAAAAGTATATTAGATCCATGCATATCCCGTTGATATCCAATATACCACACAGCCATTAAATTACTGATGTTTTCTGAGTCTAGCGTTGCTTCAAAGGTGTCACGATATTTTTCATTTTTTCGAAGAAAATCGAGCATATCTTTAAGGCGAACAATTGTTTTATCCGCAAAATAACCTTGCTCTATTTTTGCTGTTTCGTATGTTTCTTGGTATACGCGAAAATCTTTAACTAACTTTCTATAAGCTGGTATCACCTTTCTAGAAGAACGTTTTTTTGAAGATGTTCCTTCTTCACTTAATTTGGGTGGGGCAATGTCAAAGAGTTCTGAGTTAAAATATTCTTCAATAAGATATTTAGGCGTTAACACATTATGAATAAAGCCAGATAACCCGATTTTGTTGTAGATGGCACAACAAGCATGTTCATATTCAATGCGACGCTTTTGATTGCTTGGGCGCTTGCCGATAAGCTCACTAGGGTCAGTTATAAATTTACAAGCAGCAATGCGGCGTCGACCATCAGAGATTATTGCAAAACCTGAACCTGTTGTATAATCCATTGTTGCAATGTGCTCTTGAGCATCTGAAACCCATGGGAAATATTCGTAGAAAGTCAGTGTGGGTAAAATACTCAACTCATCTGACACATCTCCCGTTAGGTAGAGCTGTGTATATAAAGCTGGATATCCCAGTTCGATTTGTTCAAACGCTCGATTGAAACGAACATTCATTTTTCGTTCTTCCGAATCCATCTTTGGCGGGACGTCAGTGTCTATGCTTGAATCAGCATCTTTGCTTGAGGTTACATCTTCTTCATCTGAAGAAGGCTCTGGGGCCTGATCGCGCCTCAATTTAGATTTTGCATGAGCAGTTGTGAGCATGCCGTCTAAGGTTTGACGTGCTGAAAATTGAAAAGAGTTTTCTGTTTCGTCTTCATTATTAAACTGGCCCAGGGTAAGTTTTTTAGACGTAGACGCATTCAATTCAGAGATTGAATGAGAGGAGAGGAGAATAATAAAAGCAAGTGTGAATATGCGCACAGTCAACAATCAATAAAAATTAAGTTAATACTGATTAAATCTCTATCATGTTCATTTCATTATAGCAAAAAAAAATAGCCATTGCGGCTATTTTTTTTTATGCCTAATAAGACTGTTTTTTAGCGCGAGTAGAACTCGACTACAAGATTGGGTTCCATTTTTGTTGCATATGGAACATCAGCTAATTCAGGAACGCGAATAAATGTTCCTTTCATATCTTTGTGATCAACATCAACATAAGATGGAACATCGCGCTCTGCTGATTGAGTTGCGCCAATCACCATTGGAATTTCTTTAGACTTTTGTTTCACAGAAATAACATCGCCCTCTTTAACAAGGTATGAAGCGATGTTTACGCGCTTGCCATTAACAAGAACGTGACCGTGATTGATAAACTGACGTGCCGCGAATACAGTTGGAACAAACTTCATGCGATAAATGACAGCATCTAAACGGCGCTCTAATAAGCCAACAAGATTCTCGCTGGTATCGCCTTTCTTGCGTGATGCTTCATCATAAAATTTTCTAAATTGACGCTCACTAATATTGCCATAAAAGCCCTTAAGTTTTTGCTTTGCCATAAGCTGCAAGCCGTAATCTGAAGGCTTTCCTGTTTTCTTTTGACCATGTTGACCTGGGCCATAGTTACGCGTGTTAATTGGGCTCTTGGGACGTCCCCATAGTTTTACGCCTAGACGACGATCGATTTTATATTTTGAGCTCAGACGTTTTGTCATTCACCTATTCCATGAAATTTATATTAACCTTAAGCCAGGAAATATAATAGTTTAGATGCTCTTGTCAAACCCTTTATTCGCTTTTTTTTCTTTTTCTCGAAAAAATCCCATTTGGATTGGTCAAAGTTGAGACAACGCCTCGCAAAGTTCTGACTTCTTGAGTTGTGAGAGGGATGCGCGTGAAAATATTAATGAGATTACGAGACATAACCTTTTGTTTATGTGTTGTTCTAAAATACCCAGCATCCTTTAAACTATCTAGAAGCTGCTCCAAAAATCCATCAAGATCTTGTCTTGGTGCCAGTTCTTCTTGAGAAGCACTATCTTGTTGTTGAATGGACTCTGATCTGGACGTCAAGAGTTCATAAGCAATGGTGAGTACAGATTGTGCTAAGTTTAGCGAACTAAAGTCAGCATTTGTTGGAATTCGTATGAGGTCATTGGTAAGGGCAATTGCATCATTATCAAGGCCGGATTTTTCAGACCCAAAAACAATACCTACTTTGACTTGCTGTTGTGTTTGTTGGGTAATGAGGGATGCGGCTTCTCGGGGGGTATAAATCTTTTTTACCATGTGACGCATACGCGCTGTTGTGGCGTAAAGGTAATGCAAATCATAAGCGCATTCATCAAGCGATGAAAATGTTTTAGCATTGGCAAGAACATGATCAGCGCCAGCAGAAAGGGCGATCGTATTTTCATTGTACCAGCCCGATGGGGGTGCAATGAGTCGCAATTCGCATAGTTCAAAGTTTAACATGGCACGCGCAACCATGCCAATATTGCGTGGCAATTGCGGGTGGTCAAGGATAATGACAGGATTTTGAAGTACCATTTATTTCTCGAGGCGTTTCCAAATAGTATCTGCCCCCGAATCTTCAAGAAGAATGCCAAGATCGAGTAATTCTTGACGTATCTGATCAGACGTCACAAAATCCTTTTGCGCGCGTGCTTGTTTGCGTTCTTCTATTTTTTTCTCAATAAATGCACGATCAAGTGATGATACTGAAGATCCACAGTGTTGAAACCAAGCATCAACAGATACCTGGCAAATTCCTAGAAATTGAGCCATGTGCCACAATGCATTTTGATGCTGAAATTTTTCTTCCCCAGTCGATGCTTTATGGATTAATCCTGTCACTTCATGCATACGGGCGATCGCAAGAGGGGTATTGAGATCATCTTCAAGAGCATTTAAAAAGGCTTCATCCAATATGGATTCTGGCGTTGGAGTACTGAAATCTCTCAAAGCGCTATAAAATTTGTTCAGTGAAGTACGTGCTTGCTCTATAATGCGGTCATTCCAATCAAGTGGCTGACGATAGTGCGTTTGCAATAAAACAAACCGAATTGTTTCGCCACTCTCTTTTTCAAGCAGCTCGGTGACGGTAAAGAAATTTCCAAGAGATTTTGACATTTTCTCGCCATTAACCGTGAGAATGCCATTATGCATCCAATACTTGGCAAACTTAGAGTCTTTAAAGGCGCACAGACTTTGAGCACGCTCATTTTCATGGTGCGGGAAAATCAAATCTTGTCCACCCCCATGTATATCAAAAGTTTCGCCTAGATGCTTATGACTCATAGCGGAACATTCAATGTGCCAGCCAGGACGACCACGTCCCCAAGGGCTTTCCCAACCTGGTTCAGTTGAATCTGACGGTTTCCACAAAACGAAATCCATGGGATTTTTTTTATAGGGAGCAACCTCGACGCGAGCGCCAGCGATCATATCTTCTAAGGAGCGTCTTGAAAGTTCGCCATAATGCGCGTCAGAAGTGACATCAAAGAGGACGTGTTGGCTCGCTTCATAGGCATGCCCGGCCTCAATAAGTTTTTCGATAATAGAGATCATTTCTTGGACGTGATCCGTTGCTCGGGGCTCTATGGTGGGTCTTAAAATGCCCAGTTGATCCATATCGTTATGGAAGGCTTCCGTCGTCTTTTTTGTCAATTCATCAATGGGGATGCCAAGTTTTTGAGCGCCAACAATGATTTTATCGTCGATATCTGTGAT
>JBQCDM010000149.1:0-4919 GCA_051961235.1 Nucleicultricaceae bacterium (SeqCode) | reverse complement strand
CATCAACGGTCTGTCCAGAGAGAATCTCGTTTCCAATGATAATGATACAAGCTGTTGGGTATTTAAGGTTAGACATTATTATGTAAATCCCGTATAAGCAAAAAAACGTAATAGATTTAGGTGATATTTAGTACTTAAATGAAATTCTCTGTTCCACCTCTCCATGGTAAACTCCTTAAGCGTTATAAACGCTTTTTAGCCGATGTTCAATTGGATTCCGGTGCGCTTATCACAGCACATTGCCCGAATTCTGGTGCTATGCTTGGGGTTTCTGAACCAGGCTCTTCTGTTTATGTAACTCCGCACCCCGATGATGGAAAACGAAAATTGCTTTATACTTTGGAGTGTGTCAATTCGGATGGGGTGTGGGTTGGTATCAACACATTTCGTCCCAATATGCTTGTGGAAGAAGCGATTCACAATGGAACCATCCAAGAATTACTTGGCTATAGCACCTTAAAGCGCGAGGTTCGTTATGGGCTTAATTCGCGTATTGATTTATTATTGAGTGATCCATCTAAGCCAGATTGTTATGTAGAAATAAAAAATGCTCAACTCAAGAGAGAAGAGTTCGTCCAATTTCCAGATTCTGTTACAGAGCGTGGCGCAAAACACTTGAACGCTCTTTCGGATATGGTGAATGCGGGCGCTCGCGCCGTTGTTGTCTATGTAGCGCAAAGAGAAGATGTGAATCAATTCAGCGTAGCAGCCGATATTGATCCAACGTATGGACGCTACGAACAAGATGCTCGAAATACGGGCGTTGAATTTTTATGTTATGGTTGTCGTGTTACAGCAGAAGAAATTGTGATTAATCGCTCAATTAAGGTTTTTTGAGGAACTTTTTATGAATACAGAAAAAAAACAAGAATACTTTAAAGAAACTCAAAATGAGGGTGTTCGGATTAAAATTTATAATCCTGCCTCTTATGAAGGTATGCGCAAAGCGGGACGGTTAGCAGCTCAAGTGTTGGATTATATTACACCCCATGTGAAGGCGGGGATTTCAACAGGAGAGATTGATCGGTTATGTCATGATTATATTGTAGGACATAATGCGATTCCGGCACCCCTTAATTACAAAGGGTTTCCAAAGTCAGTTTGCACCTCTGTGAATCATGTTATCTGTCATGGCATTCCTAATGACACCAAAATCCTTGTTGAAGGAGACATTATTAATATTGATGTTACGGTTATTTTGGATGGTTGGTATGGAGATACGAGCCGTATGTTCAACATTGGCAAAGTTAGCAAACTTGCAGAACGCTTAGTGGATGTGACGTATGAGTCGATGATGCGAGGGATTGAATGTGTGCGCCCCGGTGCCAGGTTAGGTGATGTTGGTCATGCGATTCAGTCATTTGTTGAGGCACAAAAATTTTCTGTGGTACGCGATTTTTGTGGTCATGGTATTGGCCGTGTTTTTCATGATTATCCAGAAGTGTTACACTTTGGAAAAGCAGGGCATGGACTAGAATTAAAAGAAGGTATGTTCTTTACCATTGAACCTATGGTCAATACGGGGCGACCGGACGTTAAAGTCCTTCAAGATGGATGGACGGCTGTGACAAAAGATAAATCACTTTCAGCACAGTTTGAACATACCATTGGCGTTACTGAAAGTGGTTATGAAATTTTTACCTTAAGTGCGTGAGCTGCTAACGCAGCTCTGCAATAGCTACTTCAATGCGACGACAGGCTTCAAGAAGCGTGTTTTCATCCGTCGCATAGGATAGTCGGATATGAGGCGATAATCCAAAAGCAGCGCCTGGGACGACGGCAACACGCGCATGTTGCAAGAGGTAGTCTGCAATCGCTGCATCATCCTCTAGAACCTTATCTTGGGGCGTTTTTTTGCCAATAAGTTCTCTACAATCAGGATAAACATAAAAAGCACCCTCTGGCACAATACAAGAAATAGTTGGAATGTTATTGAGGGCCGCCACAATTAAATCACGTCTCTTTTGATAAATTTTTCTCCAGTCTTCTAAAAATTGTTGAGGACCATTCAACGCTTCTACCGCTGCAGCTTGTGCTATAGAACAAGCATTCGTCGTGCTTTGTGATTGAAGCATGCACATGGCCTTGATGAGTGGGCGGGGTCCTACAGCAAAGCCGATACGCCATCCTGTCATGGCATAGGTTTTTGAAACGCCATTGACGATGAGTGTTCGCTCAAAAAGAGCGCTTTCAATCATAGGTAAGTTGAAGAACGCGTGATCATCATAAATCAAATGTTCGTAAATATCATCCGAGAGAATATGAACATGTGGATGCTTTAGAAGCACATCTGCAATCTCTCTTAACTCTTCTCTCGAATAGACGGCGCCCGTTGGATTGGATGGCGAGTTAAAAACAAACCATTTTGTTTTTGGCGTAATGGCCTTTTCGAGTTGATCTGCGGTTATCTTAAAGTTCTGGTCCTTTTTGCATTCTACAATAATAGGCTTTGCTTCAAAAAGATTGACCATATCCACGTAAGATACCCAGTAAGGGGCGGGGATAATGACGTCATCACCGGGGTTCAAAGATGCCATGAATGCATTGAATAGCGCTTGTTTGCCACCTGTACTCACGGTGATCTGGTCCAAGTCATAGCTGAGATTGTTTTGTGTTTTGAACTTATTTTGAATGGCACGCCTTAGATCAAGCGTACCCGCAACGGCTGTATATTTATGTTGGTTGTTTTCCATAGCACGGGCTGCTGCCTCACAAATCCAGCGGGGTGTAGAAAAATCAGGCTCACCTGTTGTGAGGTTAATAATGTCAATGCCACTTTGTTTCAGCTCATCAGCTTTTTGTGACAACATAAGGGTAGGGGATGGCTTAATAAAATTGAGGCGGTAGCTGAGATCCATAGGCTCGATCTTTCTAGTAAATCATTAAAAAAATGCATTCTAATGTTTAATCAACTACGGGTAAAGAGGGAGAGTTTGTGGGAATTTTTTTCCTCTATCATAAAGAGAAGTGAAATATTTGCCCTCCAACATACGGGGTGCAAAGACATATGCATCAAGAATCAATTAAGTTTGTAACGTCAATTCCAACAAAATCTTGAAAATTTATCACCCTCTTAGCACTTGGCATGCTTCCTGCATGAATCAAAGAGAGCAACATGCTCAACGGGGTGTCATGAGGATACCCTGACGTTTAACGCAGGAAGCGAAAGGAAACTAAAATGGCTACAGCATTAACAAACTCGACGGCTCTTGGCACACTTGATGCTCAAAGAATGCACACAAAAAATGCATCGATTGAGTTAGCTCGTTTGTCCACAGGTCGTCAAAACCCGTTTGCATCACAAAACTCAGCAGCTGAATCCATCTCTGCTCAGTTTGGTTCAGAAGCGCAAGTTCTTCTTCAAGCAAGAACAAACGCCATGAATGGTGCAAACATGTTGCAGATTACAACAAGTGCGATTAACGACCAAAGAACTCTTTATACAACAATGAAAACGCTTGCTGTTCAAGCAGCAAACGGTGACCTTGATGAAACAGTTCGCGGTCAGCTCAACGTTCAATTCTTGGAAAACTTGGACCAGGCTAACGAGATTGCAGTCGATCTTAACTGGAACGGTCTTTTCTTGATGAACGGTGGTGGATCAGCAGGTGCAGCAACAATTGGAGCAGCCAATGCTCAAGCTGCAACTGGACTTGTTGCTTCAGGTACAGACTTCACCAACGCCCTTGGTGCTAACACAAAAGGCTATATCAGTGGTACTGCTGATGCCGTGCGCGTAACACGTACAGCTGCTAATACCTATGATATCGAACTTGATGTTCGCAATAATGATGTTGTTCAAACGTTTTCTGCTCGAGGTTATACACCAACAGATAACGGGACTGTTGCATTTGTAAGTAATTCTGATACCGGAAACGTTATTGAACTTACACAAGGTGCAGATACGACGGGTATGACATCTGCTGCAACAGTTACAACAGCATTGGAAACAGCATTGGGTCTAGGTGCAGGTGCAACAAAAGCTCAGTTTGTTTCTCTTGCATCAGCTGCAAACAACGGTGTGACTGGATTTTCAGTAACATCTGCCGCAAAACCAGGAACATACGCAGTTTCCATGATTGCTGGCACTGGTGTTGCAAAGATTACAGGTGGTCCAGATCTTAAGTCTAATACTACAGCTACAATGGCAAACACCACAGCTGGTACGTATGACTTTGGTAACGGTATATCTATGACTGTTGATAACACTTTTGCAACGGCAACAGCAATCAACCAAATGATTATTACGGTTGATAAAGGTGGAAAAGTAGATGTGATGTTCCAAGTTGGTGCAAACAATACGGACACAGTAAGTGTTAGTATTCCTGATTGTACAAACGCGGGTCGTGGCATTGCAAGCCTTTCTATTGATACTGTAGCAAATGCGCAAAATGCGATCACTCAACTATCACAATCTATTAAAGATGCAAGTACTGATTATTCTACAATTGGTGCAAAGCAAGGACGTCTTGAAATTACACAAGTCAGCCTTGAAACATCTGCAAGAAACTTGTTGTCAGCGAAGTCAAACTACTCTGACACAGATGTCGCAAAAGCGCTTACTCAGTTTACCATCTTCAATACGATGGCGCAGGTTGCAAGCGTTGCAACAGCCAAAAGCCTTGAAGAAACTCAACAATTGTTGAGCTTGGCAAACAAAGTATAAGTTGAAATTCGATGAATAGCCGCATTTAAGAACGGCTAGGGATTTCAGATAACTAGGCGCTAAGGTAAAACTTAGCGCCCATTTCTAAAATAATGATTTTTGAGGACAATATGACTTCAGTAAATTCGACCACCTTACCAACGTCTATTCAAAATTCAACAGATACAACTGTTGTGAAGGGAAAAGTAGAAAAAGAGCAATTCGAGAGACCTCTGACTAAAAGCGCTCAAGAAATAGAGAGCGTCAAAGCAAA
>JBQCDM010000148.1:0-2148 GCA_051961235.1 Nucleicultricaceae bacterium (SeqCode) | reverse complement strand
TGAGCTTTTGCAGCGCGAGCAACGTCCCGGCAGATCCCATGGGAGAAAGCGTGGTGTTTTAAAGCGGGGTGAGTAGATGGGCATCCCAGTGGAATTTGCATTGAAATCAATTTCGGGCGCTGCATTTGGAGGTTGATGGTGTTTGTCCGCCATGCCCACAAACTTTGATGCCGCCTGTTTTACGGTGAAGTGTGATGGTAAAGTCAGCAATGCGGTGGGTGATCTCTTCGCACGTGGCCTCCTTTTTGTTGCTTTTGTCCTGGACGAGAAGCAAAAGTTCTGGAAAATTATAAAACTAAATTTTTATATTTGCATAATTATACCAAGAGGGTAGTATTTGCTGCTGCCTGCTGCTGTTCCGCGTTCGATCACACAGTTCAGGGAGGGGTAGTGCAGTTTTATGCGGTGGTGAGAATAATAGTGCTGTTGAACGGTAATGCCTGCAAATTTTAACTTGGCAAGCTGCCAAATATTTAAGACTAACCCAGAAATCCGTGGTATGCGTACAATTCTTTCGGTCCCAGACTGGTCAGTCCACAAAAGCGCACTTTTTTGAAGTCACCGCTCTTGTCCTTGTAGTTGGTGCGCAACTCTTTACCGCGCAGGAAAAATTCGGCGCGTGCTCGGTTGTATGGGAGTTCAAGGTATTGAGCAAGTCGCTTTTCTCCACAATCGTCGCACAAATTGAAATATTTTGCAAGTGCTTTAATCACAGGTTCGGTAGACATAAAATAAATTCAGCTGCTTGCTATAATTTATTCAATATAGGGATTTTATTTATATTTCGTAATCACAGGTTTTTGGTTAGACGGAAGAAAGCAAAGCATTTATGTGCAAAGAAAATATGTGCAGTCTTTTTATGTGCAGTGGTATACTGTGCAAAGAGATTTCGTAATATCCTTGCTCTCATAAATCAGAGAGAGAGAATGGGCGGAGAGAGAGTGATGCTATAAAAAGAAAGAGCGCCTCGTGCATAATAAATAGCCGCAGCCCCATTATGTGCAATGGGATACTGTGCAGAGAGATTTCGTAATCTCATTGTTATGAGGGGGAAAGGAAGGAAATCAATAAGTGCAGAAGAATTATCCGCATTCTTTTTGTGTGCATATAGAAACATTGCACACATTATTTCGTAATATATTTATTATTATTTTCCTTTAGCCAATTCATTTCATTTAAAATCAATCTCATATTATCATTGCATTATCTTGAACTATGGCACCAAAAGGAGGAAAATTTGTCAAGCTGAATGCTACCGGTAACATTTTACTTTAACATTTATCATTTATATTATATTTAAGAAAATGGAAAAAACGCGAGTCCGAATCAAGGTGAAGGCGCCGGTATGCTTCGCAAATTTGTAAACATTTTCCTTTTTGTGCGCAGAGTCCTCCGACGAAGGCGTCAACGCAGCGAGTCAACCTCAAAACTTTTCCAAGGCCAAGGCATGGATTATCAAACCGGGGAAGAAGATGGCGGAGAAGGAGAGTGCAAAGAAGTACCCGGAAGGGGAAGAGGTGGTACTGCTGGAAGACAAAGAACCGGTTTACGGCTCGGATCAGGAGCCACAGCAAGAGAAACCGGAGCAGGAAGTGGAAAAGAAGGCCGTCTTTGACCCGCTATCCAACCCGAAGATTTACTGGAAGGTCGCGGTTCCGAAAGTAAGCAATTAATTGCAGATAGCTTTTTCTTTATGCACTCTTACAGTATGCGATGATCATGTACATGTGCAATGATTGTCGCGATGCCAGCTTCAAAAGTGGCATTCGCAAGTTTGATACGGTCATGCAACGAGGAAAGCTGCACATGAATGTCACCTACACGCTTTGTGCCGATTGTGTGCATGCCAATTATGACAACACCGATGCATATATGCGCATGGGACAGCGCAAGCGCATGCGCATGCTCGGTGAACCAACTACCAGCAACGGTGATGGTGGCGCCAAGAAGTGGAAGCAATTCTTTTAAACCAACCGATCATTCTTATTGATCCATTCATTCATTCATTTTACTATTTTGAAGATGGCTTCTGCCCCTAATTCTACTTTCTATGTTATTTTGCCCAGTAATACTGCAAGTGATCCAAACAATAAAAGCAACAAATTTCGTGTACAATTACCTCGAAAAATACGTTTTGAGGGCTCTGGA
>JBQCDM010000147.1:0-17313 GCA_051961235.1 Nucleicultricaceae bacterium (SeqCode) | reverse complement strand
AGATGAGGCTGGGCGTTTGAAAGGAATCACGGGTGTGCGACGCATCTGTTTTCTTTCTATGACATTAATGCATGGTTAAATTTTATCATATGATTATCGTAACACAAATAGAATTAGTGCATAGCGAATAATATTTATGCAAAATATGCATACAACGTTAAAGCATAGTTACCCCACTAAATGGATGGAAGAAGGCGATGTTGTTTGTAGATTCTGGGATTTAAGGATAGAGTTTCTTCTATACGCGGGCAGAATATGATCCTAGGGCTAGCTTCTGCCATAAGCCTTAATTTTATTGGTATCAGCTGTAATATTTTGTGTTTGAAAAAATCAGAGTGATAGTAAATTGTCACAAATTACGTTTATTTTTTAAAAGTTGTTCTTATTGACATTTTTTTTATTCTGTGGAAATTTCTACTTAAAACCAGGAGTGTTCCCCATGAAAAGATTGAGAAAAATTACTGTCTATGCTTCACTTTTATTATGTTCTGTGTGTGTGACATCGTTCACATCTCTCAATGCCACGACTATAAAAGAAATCGGTACGCTTGAGCTTGAAACAAAAGCACCTGCCTATTTTCGAGGATTCAATCGGACCGATGAATCTTTGATTGAAAACTTCAGAAATCCAAGGAATTTCTTTAATACAGATAATCGTCTTCAAGAACAATTTAAAAATTTGCAAGAGGAATTGCGCGATATTGATAAGCCAGGTGTTGAAAAAATACGTCTTGATCTTGAACGCGTGATCCAAGATGAAAAATATTCTTACTTCTGGTATCTTGTTTTTACAGCACGTTCTCTCATCTTGATTTCTGAAAAAACAGAAGAAGAGTTAAATTTCTTCCGTCTTGCGGGATTTTCAATGCCCTATAGCTTAATCTCTTATGATTTAGAAGAAACAGATTGGATGAAAGCTGTCGCTAAAGCGCAAGAGGATAGAGCAAGCCATAGAGAGTTTGATTTCGAAGAACACTTTCATAAGCAGTACCGCGATCCTCTTGATATTTTAGATGGCGAGCTTTTAAAAAGATCCAATAATAGCTTTCCATATTTGGTTCCGTGTATGAAGGAAAAAGATGATATCTTTGGTTTCTTCTTTTTAGCTTGGTGCTATTATCGAGGCATTCACCCTGTGCCTGTTTCTTTAAAAGCAGGGTTAAGCGAAATTCACGGTATTAAAATGTCGCCATGGGGGAAATTTTGCCATGATTTAGCGCACCATCAAATTGATCCCTCAGACCGTAGTATTGAGGGATTTGCCGACTTATTCATCAATCGCTATACGAGCGAATTGTCCCCTCGTTTTAAAGATCTGACGGCTGAGGAAAAAAAGAAGTTTGGAACCCGCCAGATGATTAAGCCGGTTACAAATTTTGCAGCCGAAGTTCATGGTGCTTATAGCAAAGCTATGGCCGCTATCTTAGATGCAGCGCTTGAGAAAATGGGTGTTAAATCTGGAAAGATAAGTGATGAATTTAAAGCCTTTTCTGTGGGTGCTTTTGTTCAATCACACGAACATCCGAATAATTTGTCTAACTATCTAGGTTCTCCCCAATTAGAAACCCTTTTAACAGAAGCGACTGCGATGCCGAAAAAAGAGGGGCAAGATGCGGCACATCCCTCAGAAATAGCATCTGTTTCATCGTCAACAGTAACTGGTTCTGCGCAGGCAGGTGGGGAAGAAGTGCTCGATGTGACTCAACCTAATCGCTCTCAGGGGCCGAACACAGGTTCAATAGTGACTGGTTCTGCGCAGTTAAGTGGTAGAGAAGAGCTGGGGACGACTCAATCTAATCTGTCTGAGGAGCCGAACACAGGTGCTGCCTCAGCACCCATAACAACAGATATTCATGTTGAAGAGCAAATCAATGATACGCCTGTTGCCGTTGGGAGTTTGCCTCAAACTGAAAATGCAAGTGCAACAACACTTCCAGAGGCAACACAAGATAAAAAAGCGCCTCTGCTACCTATCGAAGACCTTATCCCAACATCCTATATAACAGGAGAGACGCCGTTCACTGATGAAGAAATTGTTGACGTGGTGAAGCAAAGACCACGTAGTGAATTTAGGCCATACTGGTACTATGGTGAGAAAATAGATGAGGATATGGTTGCCAATGCTACCGTGACGCGTAATCAGTTCTTTATCCAGGTGCAATTTGAGATGTTTGATGGATTACTCTTACACCATAGGATTCCTACAAAATATTCAGATTGCCTCAACCTCAAACATGACAGACAAATGCTTGTGCCAGCCAAAGCAGTACTTGCTTCTAAATATAATTATACGTTGCCTCAGATACCCGTGCGCGATCAATTCGTTGGGGAAGATGCAAAGTATGAGGCCGCGGTAAAAGAGTGTCGAGAAAAGCTCGATGAAGGACGCGCGCATGTATTAGATAATTTTCTTCTTACCGCCAAAGAGCTAGCCAATGCCACTGATAATGAGGGTCTCTCTATAGCAGCAAGCTATGAAAAGGCATACAAGGAAAGCCTCGAGAAGCTTTCTGCTGTGATTCCAAATGATCTAGGCGATCTTCAGACGTTTATTAACAAAGCCACAGAAAAATCCAAATAAAAAATACTGATAACACATAACATTAAAACAAAAACGTAGACTTAAAAATCTGCGTTTTTGTTTTTTTATCTTGCCTATCTAGAATGGTTGACCAAGCGATTGAATCATATCTATATGATTTTTATTGACAATTTATGAACATAGAAACTATAAGATTCAAAAAAATCGTTAGGCAGTTTACCAATGTTATTTCGTTTTTATTTTAACTTATTTTTATGTTTAAGCTTTTTCCCTTCTATTGTTATTGCAAGTTCTAGTGAACATTCTCAAGAGATCTTAAGTGATGCCCACCAAACGCGCAGTGTTCGCCCTTCTTATCCGCGCTATCCTTTTAAATGGGATCAACAGATTTTAATAAAAAAACCTTTTGAACGCTTAGTTGCTGCCCAAAAAACACAAGATTTTGGACAAAAATTTGCGCTCTATGCAAGTATCCTTGAAGATGAAAGTACGATACCAGCACTACAAGCGCGGGTTGCAAAAGATTTAGGTCAGATATTTATCGGAAATTATCCATCCTTTCGGGTTGCAAATGTATGGAGCCCAGATGAATTACATGCTTTAGCTGATTTTACGTATGTGGCCTTAACATGTGTTGTGTCTGATCTTGAAGCGCCGCTCCAAGATCGCGTATCCGCACTAAAGAGCCTGTTCGCATTTTTGAATCATAGTGATAGTGCGAACATAACCAATGAAGATCCGCGTTATATTTATTTAGCTGATAAAGATGTGAAACTAAGGAATTTTCGATCTATCGTACACGCATCAGGATTACACCATCATCAAAGTGTGGAACTGAATTATTTGAACTATCTCAAAAGGCTTGTGCAATATTATGTTGGTTATTGGAACAGCGATCTTAGCTATGGCAATAAAGGTATTGAGGTGTGTGAGGAAGCGCAAGCGAGAAAAAGGCTAACGCCTGACTATATGGGGGGATTCAAATATTATGAGCTTTGTCTAAGACATATGATGGGACGGGAAGATTTTATTCGAGCCCGATCTCTTGCCCAGGATATTCTAAAACTTTCCTCACAAAACGAATTCACAACTTTTGCCAAAACATATCTCACAATTCTTGATACCCGGGATTTATTGAACGCCTTGGAGAGCGGCGATAAACGTCTCGGCACAAAAACGAGAAAAACTAAAAATACAAAATCCAAGAGACAGCAAAACGATCCGATCAAAGACATTCAGCAAAAAATAGAAATGCTGAGGCAAGAGAGTTTGAACCCTTCGTCAAAATCTATCACAGGTTTGGCCCACTTTGAATATGCAAGGCTTAGTCTACAAGCGCTTGAAGCGAACATTCCTTTTGATAAGGGCAGAAAAAAAGACATTATATCTAGCCTTGCGTGGTTTTTTAACAGAGGGGATCTGGAAGCACATGCTTTTGTCAATAGCTATATGGTTTTAAATATTCTGCAGGAAGTATATTTTGTCAAGAAAGCACGCTCGCATCCTCTTTTAGATTCAGATGAGCTTAAGCAATATTTTGAGCATCATTATCATTCAAAACGAGTGATAAGTCTTTTGGAGTCTTATCACTATGTTTCAGACGTTATCTGCTTGATGTTGACTGATTTAAAAATGACCGAGTTAATGGAAGAAAAGCGTAGTGATGACGCCTTAAAGATCGCAATTCATGCGTATGAACATGCAGCCAATTCTAAGGAAAAATGGAATACGAGTAAGGAATACATGCTAAACATTCTTGCTTTTAACCTTATGGCTATTCGAGATCCTTCGTTAGAACAAAGATTGTCGTTATTTAAGGCGGCTCATCAATTCTCGTTGTGTTCGCTTCCACCCATTAATGATTTTTTTCTCAAAACAATTCTCGTTGGTTATGCTTCTTCCTTGCCCAAAGAAATATTGATTGAAACGCAACATATGGTTTTGGCGTGGATCGTAGATTTATATATTCTGTCTGAAAGCTTGAATCTTCCAGACTATGTGCCGCATCTGTTGTTTGGTGGGCCTATTCATGAGGCTGATAGGGTATTGGAAAGTGCTCCTGCTCCTTTATATGAAAGCGTATCGAGAGATAGTGCCGAGCCCATGGTATCTCTGGAGAGTGCGCTTCAATCAGTATCTTTGAGTGCTGAAACGATAGCAGCTGTTGACGTGCCCAATCAAACCACAAAAGATGATCTTCTTTCTATGGTAAGAGAGCCTTTCACGGATTTTGTAGCGGAAGGAGTGCCAAGCTCTTCTAGTGAAAGCGATACAAGCATAGATGGTAAAAAGACGCAACCAGTCGTTCATTTAAAGGCGCGCTGTGATGTATTTGAGTCACCTCTTGTTGCTAGTGTTAAAAAGAAAAAGACACCGCCCTGTACACGTCAAAAAACAGATGATGGAGACAGAAGGGCTGAAAGCTCGAGCGCGGCCCTGGATCCTAAAATGCAGCGTTATCGGGAAGCGGCGCTGAGTATTATTGAAGACATCAAAAAAGGCGGCAGAGTGCAAGAATCTCAAGTTTTCAATACGCTTAATAAATTACGATATACCTTTAACTCATCAATAGATGAACATTTTACATGGCATCCTATCCACCGATCTGGAAGAGATAAGAAGGGGAGTTCTCGCAATATTAAGGATCCAGGGCGTCGCCAATCCTTGAAAGAACATTTAATGCGTGCTGTTTATGGTGATCCTGTGGTATCTAGTGCTTCTTCTTCTGATATAAGTTCAAAAAGCAAACGCATCATAAAAAAACGAAGCGAGTAAGCAACATATGCACTATATCATTTTTTCTTTTCTGTTGTGTTGTATGTCCTCGATTGGATGGGCGGATACATCCTGCTTTATGGTACAAGACAATGGCAAACTCATTGTCCAAGAAGGGGATTGCACAACACAACGTACGCCCTCTTCTAGTTTTAAGTTGGCTTTGAGTGTGATTGGCTATGATGCAGGGATACTTTTAGATGAAACGCATCCTAAAATACCGTTTAAAAAAGGTTACCCCGATTATCGAAATATATGGAAACAACCCCATACACCCAAGCTATGGCTGAAAAATAGCTGCCTTTGGTATTCACAGTATATTACCCATAAGTTGGGGGCCAAAAAATTGAAGGCGTATCTTGAAAAGCTTCACTATGGCAATGCAAATATCAAAGGGGATAAAAGTGAAAATAATGGGTTAAAACGATCTTGGATTTCAAGTTCGCTCGAGATTTCACCAAAAGAACAACTCCGCTTTGTGGCAGACTTAAAGGATAATAAACTCCCCTTAAGTGTGCGCGCTCAGATCATGACAAAAAATATCATGACAACGACCCCACTTCCCAATGGATGGACTCTTTATGCAAAAACAGGCAGTGCATGGGTGCACCATCCACGCACCAACCAGAAAACAAATCTCAAGCAAGGTTGGTCTGTTGGATGGGTGACAAAAGGACCCAGAACATTGGTTTTTGTTTATTATGTGAAAGAAGATCATTATAGAAAAGGTCATGTAGGAGAACGCACTACGCAAGCGGTTATAGAAAAACTGCAACAGGTTATTGAGAAATAGACGACAAAATTCAGAGCACTTGAAACCCGATGAAACACATCTTATCTTATGCATTGTATAAGTTTGTTATGAATCGAGTTTTACACCCATGAAGATCATCTCTTAAAGCCCATTTTGGGCAAGAATCAAAAGGCTGTGCCCTAATGATTCATTCTATACGCCCCAATAACGGATAGCTGTTGAATCTTTTTGACGTTTAAACCTGACGTTTATGGTCATGAGATTTGAGAGAGAAAGAGATGTCATCATGACGCATAAACCTATACACATAGAGAATCTCTCTGTGTCATTTTCACAAAAAGTATGTATCGAAGATTTAACCATGCAGATCGCTTATGGTGATCGCATTGCATTAATCGGTCGCAACGGCAGTGGTAAATCGACGTTCTTAAAAATTTTGGCTGGCCTCTTCATGGTGCCAAGGTGGATGGTGTCTATACCCCGAGGCGTTCAGGTTGGCTTCGTGCCACAGATGCCATCGTGTATAAGCTCTTTGAGTGGTGGAGAGCATTTCAACCAAAAGCTCAGAGATGAATTACAGCAAAATCCGAATATGTTATTGTTGGATGAACCAACGAACCATCTTGATCGGCGAGGGCGCCGCCATTTAATGCGGTTTCTTGACGCTTTCCCCCATACACTGTTGACGGCAACGCATGATGTTGATGTTTTAACGAGATGCTTTAAGACATTTATGCACTTTGAAGATGGAGAGGTTCATCTTTTTCGAGGCCATTATGAGCATTACCAAGAGTCTATTCTCCAAAAAAGAGAGAGCTTACAAAAAGATTTACATGCTTTGAATGTGCAAAAAAAAGTGTTTCACAAGGCGCTCATGCAAGAACAGGAGCGTGCAAAGAAAAGCAATCTGCGTGGTGAAAAGTCTATTGAAAATCGTAAATGGCCAACGATTGTCTCATCCGAAAAGGCACGCCGTGCCATTGAAACGTCGGGACGAAAGAAGAGCGCTATAAGGGATGGGAAGCAAGACTTGGAAAATCAGTTGAGATCTCTTAAAAGACCTGCGATCATTCAGCCAAAATTTTCCATCACTTTGTCCGATCTTTCTCACAAGCACGGATTATCCATTAAAGATGGCGCTGTTCGCTATAAGAATCAAAATCTTCTCGAGGGTATATTTCTTGAGGTTTTGCCTGGGGATCGTGTGGCTATTTTAGGAGAGAATGGATCTGGTAAGAGCACGTTGTTGAAAGCCATTTTAGGAGACTTAAACGTGCAGTGTTCAGGAGAATGGCAGAGACCCAGTCTCGATGCCATTGGCTATTTGGATCAAAACTATCAACAGCTAAGCCCACATAAAACTGTTGAAGAAGAGCTTAAAGACGCTGTCATAGGCTGGCCGTACGTGCGTCTTCGGCAGCATTTAAATGATTTCTTATTTCGAAAGAATGAGGAAGTCACGACACCAGTTGCGGCGCTTTCAGAGGGTGAGCGTGCGCGTTTGAGCCTTTGTCTTATTGCGGCTAAAACGCCGCCGATCCTGATCTTGGATGAAATGACCAACAATCTCGACCTTGAAACCCGTGCGCATGTCATCGAGGTTATCCGCGCATACCCAGGAACGCTTTTTGTGGTGTCTCATGATCACGACTTCTTGAATAAGATTAAGTTGGAGCATGTGTATGTGCTGCGCCATGGAACCTGTGAGCGAGGAGGGCTCTAATCATGGCTATTGCGTGTGCTCTCAATATCAGAGTGATGAGCTATGGCTGACGTTTGGATTAGTGCTTATGTTAAGAGTTAGAAAGGTGGAGGAACTTTCTGATCTAGGAATGACTTTTAAATTGATGTGCTCTTAATAGAAATTCAGTATATATGATGCAAAAGGCCTTAGGTCTCCAATATATAAAAAGGGATTGTAGTGAAATATAGACCAGAGATTGATGGCCTTCGAGCGTTTGCTGTTCTTCCCGTCATATTTTTCCATGCAGGATTTAAGGGTTTTTCTGGTGGGTTTGTCGGCGTTGACGTCTTCTTTGTGATTAGTGGCTTTTTGATTACTGGCCTTCTTATAGAACAAAAGCGCAACAAAACATATTCATTAATTTCTTTTTATGAGAAACGAGCAAGGCGCATTTTACCGGCATTGTATGCGGTGATTTTTGCGTGTCTCCCTTTTGCATGGCATGCCATGGATCATGCGGAATTTAGGAGTTTTAGCCGTTCTATTTTGGCTGTTCTCTTCTTTGTCTCTAATATCTTTTTTTGGAAGCAAACGGATTATTTTGATCAAGCAGCTGATCTAAAGCCGCTCTTGCATACATGGAGTCTTGGTGTTGAAGAGCAGTTTTACATACTCTTCCCCTTAGCGCTCAGTGCAGTTTGGGCTTGGTCACGGCGTGGACGCGGTTTCTTTTTTGCCCTGATGGCGTTAATCTCGCTCGGTGCTGCCCAAGTGCTTAGCAAAACGTATCCAAGTGCAAACTTTTTTCTGCCCATGTCTCGTGTGTTTGAGCTTTTGATTGGAAGCTTGGCGGCGCTCGCGATTGATGCTGGCATGCGTGAAAAGCAAGATGGAGTAAAAGGATCTCTTCTATCCATGCTTGGAATTTGTCTTGTTATCTTTAGTGTGGGATATTGCGATAAAAACATGCCCTTCCCAAGTCTTTGGGCACTTCTTCCCATAACGGGCACTTTCTTATTTCTCGTTTTTTGTTCTGCACAATCCTTTGTTGGCAGAGTGTTTTCCATGCCCTTGATGCGTGGTATAGGCCTTGTTTCTTATTCCCTTTATCTGTGGCATCAACCCCTTTTTGCCTTTAAAAGACTCTATGCTCTTGAGGCGTTAACGCCGGGTGATTATATACCGCTCATCGTTTTAAGCAGTATCTTGGCTATTCTTTCTTGGAAATATATCGAACAACCTTTGAGGAATGCGAAGCATTTTCCTTTAAGGCGATTCATTAAAATGAGTGCGGTCGCATTTGGTGTATTGTTAGTTGTGGGGTTGTCTTGCGGTATTCCACGTGAAATCCCTTTTAGAATTTCAGGCGAGCGTGCGCAATTTTTAGATGCTAGCAAAGATAATGCACACCATCTGCTTACCATCAAGGGGGAAGAATGCTATGACCGTGATGTGGGGAATGCCTGTATTTTAGGTGATGCAACCCAAAAGCCAACCTTGGCTTTGTGGGGGGATAGCCATGCGGGCGCCTTAACGTTGAGTTTGCATCAGTACTTGAAAAAAAATAAGCGCGCAGCCTATCAGTTTACGAAAACGGGATGCCCCCCCGCGCGTGATCTAAGACGTGCAGATCAAGGGGATGCAGAGCAATGTGTCGCCTATAGCAGCAAGGTGATGGAAAAACTGCATGATGCGACCATTCAAACCGTTATTGTGGCTGCGCGCTATCCTATTTACGCGGAACAAACGCGCTTTGATAACAAAGAAGGCGGTATAGAGCCGGGAGAGGATTTTGTCGTTTGGCCCTCTAAGCGTGAGATCGATGCATTGGAGGAACGAAGAGACCATGTGTTGCAACGCTATCAAGAGACATTTAAAGAATTGTTGGCGCTTTCTAAAAAAGTTGTGATTGTCTACCCCATACCTGAGGTGGGCTTTAATGTGCCAAAAACGCTTGAAAAGCTTTATTTTAAGCATGGCATGAAGGATTTTCAGATCACAACCTCTTATGATGTTTTTAAGGAGCGCACAAAGCGGGTGCGAAAAGCATTGGATGCTATCCAAAACCCGAATGTTTCTCGCATTTATCCTGAGAAAATATTGTGCGACACCCTTGTCAAAGATCGATGTGTTGTCCACCACGGCAAAGATGTGTATTATTGGGATTATGATCATCTCACGACAAAAGGTGCTGATCTTGTGATCGGTGCCTTGGCGGACATTTTACAAAAGTAGTTAACGTCCTTACGCCACACTCCGGAAGAACCGATGACCCTTACGCTAGAAAAATCGATGTTGCAGCATTCGCGCCTAGGTCGTGCTTATTTTGAGCAAAATACCATTGCGTTGGCTCAAGATCTTTTAGGAAAGAAGCTTGTTTTTGGAGCATTTGAGGGATGTATTACCGAGACGGAAGCCTACCGTGGGGAGGATGACCCTGCATGCCATGCAGCGCGCGGCAAAACACCCCGCACACAAGTGATGTATGGACCCGCTGGATTTAGCTATGTTTATTTTATCTATGGGCGCTATTTTTGTTTTAATATCGTAAGCGAATCGGAAGGGATGCCAGCTGCTGTCTTGATCCGCGGATTAAGAGTGCAAAGGCCAGTGATGCTTCATTTGGACGGTCCGGGCAAAGTGTGTCGTCATCTTTCTATGGACCGATCGCATAATGCCATTGATCTAACTCTTGCGCCTGATTTTTATGTGGCAGATTTAGGTCTTCGCCCCGCTTTTGACGCCACACCGCGCATCGGCATTCGGGTGGGAACAGAGCATCCCTGGCGATTTGTTGTGAATGATCAGCACTTTTTTTGTGGGCTGTAGAGAGAACTCAAGAATTAAATCAAAGGGTTAAATCAAAGAGTTAAATCAAAGAGTTAAATGAGTAAGCGTTAAATAATTCAGATAAAAAAACATCCTAAAAAAACGGAGAGCAAAACCATAACCTACCCCATTAATGCAACGCATACCCAAGAGAACGCTTGGACAAAGCCCCTCACGCTTCTCACTGTCATCATCATGGATGTGTTAGTGGGGATGGAGTTTGATCTTTTCTTGCCGAGCTTTCCAGAGCTTCAGGCGCGTTTTAGTCTCTCTCCTTTTTGGGTGGAAGCGCTCCTGTCGATTAATTTTATCGGCTATTGCTTGAGCCTCTTTGTGGTGGGCACGCTGTCTGATCGATGGGGGCGAAAACCGCTTATTGTGAGCGGGCTTTTCATCTTTTGTTGCGGGAGCTTGCTGTGTGTCTTTTCTCCCTATTATAGCATGTTGTTGCTTGGGCGCTTTTTGCAGGGCGTTGGGATAGCATCTCCTGCTATTTTAAGCTTCCTCATTATAGCCGACCTCTACCCCTTAAAGCAGCAGCAGTTTTGGATGGGGGTTTTAAATGGCATCATGAATCTCTCGATTGGCCTTTCTCCGGTTTTGGGTAGTTATATAACACTCTACTTCAAGGCAGAAGGAAACTTTAAAGCGTTGTTGTGGCTTGGATGTGCAACCCTTTTTCTCACCCTGTTGCTCATTCCACGAAATCGTATAAAAGAAACACCAAAGCTGCCTGCAACGCTTCGCCTCAGCACCTTATGCCAAGATAAGCCTTTGGTTCTGCTGGGGGCGAATATTATTGTGCAAATCGTACCCTATTGGATTTTTGTGGGATTAGCGCCGCTCCTCTATCTCAAAGATCTCGGCGTGAGCCTAAAAGCATTTGGATTTTATCAAGGCTCCTTTGCACTTGTCTTTGCATTCGGCAGTTTGGCTTCAGGATTTTTGGTGAGTCGTTTCTCTCATAAACGCCTTCTTAACGCATCACTACTGATGTTTCTCTTTTCTCTCCTTACTTTAGGCGTCGCGATTGCAACGAAAACCACAAATCCGCTTTGGATAACGTTATCCTTCATGCCTTTTGTGATAGGTGAGGTTCTGCCCACCACACTCCTCTACACGCTTGCCCTTAATTGGCGGCCTGAGGCAAAGGGTCGCATCTCTGCTCTTTTACAAGGTGGGCGGTTGATTTTATCGGCCATCTTCCTCCAACTGGCAGGGCATCTTTATACGGGCTCATTTCAAACCTTGGGTCTTATTCTGGCGGGATTTGTGGTGCCAACTGTGCTTTCGCTCGTCCTTGTGGTGCGTTCAAAAGAGATTATGCAGCGGGCATAAAGGGATGCACGGCCTTCGTCTTCAAGGAATCTGAGGGGGGAATAAAATATCGAATAATGGGTTGTCTGATGTGATATCGTATGATACCCTTCCTTTTGAAAATAAATAAGTAATAAATACGCTAAGTAATAAGTACGATCAGGGAGATCACACATGAAACAAAATATACTAAAATTAACGACAGCGGCACTTGTGGTGTTGTTTGCAACATCCGCACATGCCACTTGGACTAAAGAGCAATATGACGCACTTCTTAGTGCAGGCGCAGACGACGATTTTTATCAAAAAGTCGGTACAGGTATCGTAACAGCGGGTGGCGTTGCTCAATTTGAAGCGGATTTAGGAACAGGTGATCTTAGTGCGATTAAGACAAAGCTTGGTGTTGTCGGTGGCACATCCATTGGCGATGATTTGACAGCACAAGTTGCTCGCATTGAAGCAGGCGCTGCAACAACACTGAAAGGTGCGATTGACGATACAAAGGCATTGGTTAATCTTACGCCCGCTGTAGTAGGAAATTCAGTTCTTCAAGACATTCAAGCCGAGATCGGCATTGCTGATACAGCATCTGGCGGTGGCCCTTCTGCAGATTTGCATGCAGCTATTGGAACTTTAGCAGCTGCAGTTGGTGGTGGTGCAATTCCAGGAGCAACATTAGACAAGATCCAAGCTGGTACAACCGCTGTAAACATAGATGCTAGGCTTGATGCAGAACTTGATCGCCTTAATAACCCTCGTCCAGCAAGTATTGATGTTGCTTTAACTGCAGCAGAAGTTTTGGTGCCTGTCAATGGTTCGACCCTAGTGCAAAACCTTGGCACTATTAAAGGTACGATCGATGGCGGTGCAGCAGCAACACTCCCATTAGTGGTTACAGCAGCAGCAGGCAAGATCGGTGCAGGTGCAACGATTCCATTGGCGATTACAGATGCCATAGCTAAGATTAACGCAGGTTCTGCGGATATCCCAGCAGCGATTGCAGCAGCAGCGCCTAAAATTAATGGTGGTTCAGCAGACATCCCAGCAGCGATTGCAGCAGCAGCCCCTAAAATCGGTGCGGGTGCAACGATTCCGTTGGCGATTACAGATGCAGCAGGTAAGATCGGTGTGGGTGCAGATATCCCAGCAGCGACTGCAGCAGCTAGAACCATTCTTATCAATCGCTTGAATGCTGGTTCAACAGCTGGTGCATTAACACTTGCTGCTCCGCTTACATTAACAGGAGCTGTACCCGATCAAGTAGATGCTGCTGATGCTACAAATACAGTGGCTCGTCTTTTGACATTTCTTAATGGTAAGAATATCACTGACTAATATTTAAGGGCCCCATAAACGGGCCCTACACCATTTAACTAGATAAAAAGGGAATAAACAATGATGAAAAAAACACTTTTGACGGCATCCCTTGCTGTTCTTGCTTTTGCAGGAATCAGCCAAGGTGCAGAAGCAAATAAAGCATTTAATGGATTTAACATTGGTTTGGTGGGTGGTTATGTAACACAATCCAGCAAATTGGATGTGAACACAGTAGGCGCCGTTCCTGCATTTTCAGACTCATCCGATGTGGGTGGTCAAGGCTTCCAAGGTGGGCTTTTGCTCGGTTGGGGTCGTGTGTTCAACTGCATTCACCACTTTGGCGTTGAAGCAACAGCGAAGTTCGCAAGCCTTGATGGTAAAAAAGTAACCAACACAATCCCTGCAGCGCAACTAGCACATAAAGTGAAGCAAAATGCACAATACGATTTGTCTTTGCGTTATGGACCTGTTGTAAGCCAAAAAGTATTGCCATTCATTAAAGTTGGTGTTTCTTATGGTTCTTGGAAGTCTGAGTCATCCAGCGTAGCTATTGGTTCTGGTTCAAAGAATAACAACCAAATTGGCTTTGTTGTAGGCGCGGGCGCTGAATTTGATGTTGGTCATAACTTCAGCGTTGGTGCAGAGTACAACTACAACTACTTTAAAGATTTCACATATGATGTCCGCAATAACGCAGGCGTTGTTGTAGCAAACGTTAAAACGCGTCCAAGCTCAAGCGCGTTCTTGCTTCGCGTGAAATACTCAATCGGTTGATTGTAGGTTTCGATACGTTTAAAAAGGAGGCTTTATGCCTCCTTTTTTTATGCCTTGAAAAACTTTTCATGCATTAAACATCATAAATAATAACGTCTCTAAAATATTAAATTTGACATTTGTTCAATATTAAGTTGACCTCATGATGAGTCAAATATTTCTATTATTTTAAATAACTTATAAAATAATTCCATCAATATTTTTATTTCGAAATCGTTATAAATTAATAACTTATTAATATTTAAAAAATATCATCCAAAGACCCGGAAGTCCGGTTCATCCATAATCAATTATATCAGGAGAGGCTTATGCAAAAACTAGTCTATAGCTTACTTGCGACGGTTACATTCTCATCTTTGGCGATGGCGAATCGTCATGTGACTATTGATGTTCCTCACCCCGAAGAAGAGGGGCAATTTGTTCAAAAGAAAGTGCGTCTTAATGTGGTGCCTTCAAAATCACACCATCGAAGCTCAATGCATTATGATAAATTGATTGAGGATGCTAAAAATCGTAAAATGTTGCGCGGCGCCCTAAAAGCACAAGCAGGACACGTTAAAAACGCAGCCGCTGTTAAAACGACTCCCGATACTGTAGACATGCGTAATAATGTGATGGCGGTTCAAGATCAAGGCGAGTTGGGTTCATGCACAGCAAACGCCACTCAAGGTATGGTTGATATTGAATTGCGCTCACACGGCATCCAAAACCCTCCTGCCATTTCCAGACTTTTCCAATACGCTAATAGTCGTGTGGAAGATGGTGCGCAGCCAACGTTGGCAAAAACTGTAGCAAGCTCGACGTATGCACGTGAGTTAGCGGATGATTCAGGTGCAACCATTGCGGCGGCTGTAAAAGCGGTGCTTGATTTTGGCGGTGTTCCTGAAGCTCTTTACCCCTATAAGATTAAAAAATTCTCAAGTATGCCTGACGCATACCTTTATCTCCAAGGACAAGGCTATATTAACGCGATGCCAATCTCTGCGGCACCCGTTAATCAAGACCTCGATTCAATCAAGAGCCGGTTGAGCAAAGGCAAATCTGTGATGATTGGCATCAATTGCTATAACAGTGGTATTATGTCTCAAAAAGCAGCATCAACAGGCTTTGTGGATATGCCACAAGCGGGTGAGGATTCACAAGGTGGGCACGCTGTATTGATTATGGGATATGATGATCGTCCAACAGTGAGCGGTAAGGCAAATCCTTATCAGAATCACTTCATCGTTCGTAATTCTTGGTCGGCTAGCTGGGGTGATAAAGGATATTTCTACCTCCCATACCAATATGTTCTTGATGATACAATTACGTCTGAATTGTGGTCTTTCGTAAACACGGGCGATCCAATGGCTCCAAAGAGCGCTATTTCTTCTGATGTCGCAAAAGTTCACCAAGGTGCGGTGGTTGCGATGAGTGAAGTGCTTGCAGCGAAATATGAAGACAAGCAAGCGAAAAACAAGACACTGAAGAATCGTGTGTCTGATCTTGAATCTGAGCTCGCGAGTATGAAAGCGAAAATTGCTTCAATCTCTGCTGGTTGATGTGACGTCTTAATTTTTATGCATAAAAACCCTCGCTTTAAAGCGAGGGTTTTTTATTATGAACAAACAGCGTATGTCTGTTAGAGTTCTTTTAAGAATAAGATGCGATTATTTTGTGGCATCATAGAAAATGAATGAAGATGAAGGACAGGCAGCATGACCCATCAGTGGAGATATATCTTAGCTTCTTTAATTGTGATCACCTCTTTGGGGGTGCAGCCTCTTCTTGCTTCAAAAAAGGTTTTGAAAGTTGAAGAATCAGAAATAAAACAACAATTGACTGTCTCGAGAAGAGGAAGCACAACCAGCACACAAGAACTTGTTGTTGACCAAACGCAAGGCGTCACAACGATCATAGAGACAGAAGATGGGCCAGTCATCATTCCTAAGATGCGCATTAGGAAAACAGTTGAAGAGCCAAGCCCCTTTTCTCAGCCACATTATTGGAGAGGGTTGATGCTCCAATCATTAGGGGTTGGCTGTCTTGGTGTATGTGGGGCTGATCCTCAAGATGTGCAATTGGCTCAAAATATCGTGCGCTTGACGAATCCAAAGGAGGCCATCCTTGGTTTGGGTGGGATGTATTATGCTTGGCGCAGCGGCCTTGGTGCATTTTTTAAAGTTGGTGGTGCGTACATAGGATATCAAATAGGCAAAGCTGTAGGTGCTGGTCTTATAGGGCGGTATAGTGATCCTTTGTTTTGTGGAATGGGGACGGCTATTGGGTTTGCTGCAGCATCTATTCTCTTTGATGCAACGAAACATAGCGTTCGATGTTTATTGGGATGGAATAAAAAAATCACGTATGAAACGCTTGAAAAAACGGAGTAATCGAGCTTGGAATCTTAGGCGATCACTTGAGTTGTAAAACAGTGATCGATATTTAAGGGAGGTCATGGTGTTACATTGGATTATTGTATTTGTTGTCATTGCTGGAATTGCAAGTGTTTTGGGGTTTGGTAAGCTTGCGTTTATTTCTGTTAAAATTGCGCGATTTTTGATCGTTATCCTGTTAGTCGTGTTGGCCATTTTTGCATTGCGACATTTCTTATCATAATAATTTTATCTTCTAATACTTTTGTCTTGTAGTATAAAATCGTGCATATGATTTTAATACATTTTTTTTTGCTTGATACAAATAAATAAAATATGCAATAAGCGCTTATTTTAATAATTGTATAATTTTTTAAGAGTTGTTGGGCGATAATATGGAAAAACAATTATTATTTATTTTGTATGTGGGATTTTCTATTTTAGCGTTTTCTCAAGAGATGCATGCTACATCTAATAAAAGGGCGGTAGAGCAATCGGATGAATGGTCTGGCCAAAAGAGGCCTCGCCTTGAGATGCCTCCCGTGATCGCTCCCAATATTGATCGAGGTGATATTAATACCTTGGTCATTGGCGGCATTAATAAAACGTCATCAAAGCGCTCATGGTGGACGGTGAGTGATTCCAACTGTATTACCGTTAACATTGATGACAAAGAAAGCTTTGACTATAAAGCGAACGGGTTTGAGATGACTGTATCTTTGGATCTTCCAGAAGTACATCAACTTTATGGCAAGCATGGCGCGCGTTATGGTCAACTACAGAAAATTTCATACGAACACGTAGGTCTTGGTATTCCAAGTTCTGCACAACGATCGGTGGTTCCAAATCTTCTTGAGTTTTTGAATCCAGGTGGTGTTTTCTCTTACACTTCCTTCTGGGTGGGAGAGTTCACAACTGAAAGATTAGGCTTTTACTATGAGGGGCTTCGTTGGTTGATTGGAATACG
>JBQCDM010000146.1:0-4936 GCA_051961235.1 Nucleicultricaceae bacterium (SeqCode) | reverse complement strand
AAGAACCATAAGAATGTGATGCGCCCGGTAATAAAATGCCTGCTCCTACTGCACCTCCTGAAACGACTGCAACACCACAGCACGATACTACAACGCATACCCCAGAGCCTTTGAGCCACAATGAAGTGGCAGAACAGCATGCACCAGAACTTGCAACGCACAGTGAAACACCTCAAGTTCCTGTAGAGGAAAAGCCAGCGCTAACGCAGCATAACCAAGAAAATGCCGCACCTGTACACGAAAATGTGAATCTAGCGCCTCAATTAGCTGCACCCAAGCCAGAACAGATTGTTATTACACGCAAAGATATTGCAGCAGATCAACATTTGGAAGGTTGTTTAAAAGAGCTCGGAGTGCTTGAAAGTCCTAAAATTTCTGAATTTGTGGTTGATAAGAGATTTAAGTTTATAGAAGACGATGCAAAGCGCAAAGAAACCACCAACAATAAAGTGGATATGGTGAGAATGAATCGCGCTTATACATGCGTAAAATCAGAATTTATGAAGAAGAGATCGCATTAAAATTTAGAAAATTATTATGAGGGGCTACTTGTACGGCCCCTCAATCTCTGTCATCATTAAAATCAAACGCCAAGGATTTCTTCCTGTGTTCTGGCGGTGCTCCCAATAACCTAAAATATTAGTTGTTCAAAATGTTGTATGAATCCAAGAGCGGATTTTGAGCTTGCGGATTGTGTATGTTTTGGCTAAAACCAGGTTTTTCTTAAAAGGGGGATTGAGCCATGGTCTATCGTTATCCTATTTTATTATTGTTTTTATTATCGTTTTCCGCGTCCTTGAACGCATCATATGTTGATGAGGCAATGGAGGCGTTGGATATACAGATGCATCAGATGAGACTGGGGCATCCAGTTGGAAAAAAGGATGAAAACCCGTCCGCTAAAAAGCATGCTCCATTTGATCAGCAAAACCTTTGGCATTTTCAAGAAGAAATAAAGGCTTTTCAACAACGTGCTGAAGAAGAGATTATTCATGTTGTTAAAATGCTCATTCAAAGAATTGAAAGTGATGTGCCATTTTTTGAAAATCGTCACCAAATCGTTGTGAATAAAATGCGTGAGCGTATTGATGAATGGATGAAGGAGAAAATTCTAACCATCGAACATTATGATAGTGATCATCACTATAGTTCAAGTGATTGCGATAATGATGAATGTGTTTCTGAAAGCGATGATAGTGATGAGGATGGTTGGCGCATTGCCTATAAACGTGGTTTCGATTATTCCAGCGGGGATTCAGATGAAGAGAATCAATCGTACGACGATTATGGTGATAATGATTATGATGATTATTTAGAAGAGAGTTCCGATGATCATTATGAAGATTGGAAGCGGCAGAAAATTTTTGATTATTTGGGGCTTGATCTTGCTTCTAGTGACGATCTGACAGAGGAAGTGGTTGATGAGGAAGCGATCCGAAGATTCTTAAGCAATCATGTGGCGCGTGGTTATAGTTGGCTTATTAATGAAGATGTGGAAGGATCTCTTAGCACTTCAGAGGATTTTGTGGATAAACATTATCAAACAATGAGGTTAGATAAAGACATTCTTGGGTCAGTTTTATGTGCGCTTTGGTTTGATTTTGATTGGGAAGAACATGATTTCTTTGATTCAAAATATATCCAAAAAACTTACGTTTCCACCCTTATGAAGCTCGTAAAAGGAGAAGTTTCTTTTGATCTTAAAGAAAAACTAACTGAGCGTATAAGCCGTCTTTTCACGTTTCATGGGGAAGACTTTGATGAACCTTTCAAGGCTATACCCGATCGATTTAATCATTTTGTAGAGAAAAGAAATTGGCTTGCAGCCATGATCGAATGGTCTATTTATGCAACCTATCGAAAAACTTTTTCTGTGCCTCCCGTAGGAGGTGTGTCACACCCATTATTTCATCAACTTAATCGTAAAAGTATACTCCAAAAGAAGATGACAGGTGCCCATGATCGGGCAAAAAAAGCTTATACAAAGGTTTATCCGCATCCTAGAACGAATCGCGTTGTATATGGTAAAAAACAAGAGACGCGCGCAGAAATGAATTTTGCGGTTGAGCTTAAAAAGCTTAAGGAAATTGGCCAGCGTTATGAATCGAAACGCCCTAGTAAAGCAAGTGCTGCTAATATTTTTGTGCCTCAGCTGTATGTCATTGTCTCAAAAACGCCTGTAACGGATGTGGATCAAAGGGAAGAAAAGCAGTTTATGCCCGTTTCCCTTGTATTGAAGGAAGGGGACAAACGTGCTGTTAATCGTACCAACACAGATGTTGTGTATAAAGGACAGCGTGCAAGAGACGCATTCTATTATCGAGAAGCAAAAAACCATATTGTTAAAGGACAAAAAATTCAAGAAAAGACGGATGAGGATGCAGCAGCATTTGCTGAAAAAGTAATAACGCAAGAGGGTGACATCGTATCCGCAAAGAAAGGCCAGGCACAGCGCATAATCCATAGCGAACGGGTTTTTGTCGAGGCATTAAGTGACGCTCAGTATATCCAGAATATGGTCGTAAGATTTCAAGAGCAATTATTGGAATCATCAGGCCCTGGTCATTACCAGGTGTATGGAGGGCTTATGCTTGGTTACTCGACCAACACAGTTTGTGAGTATTGTACGCCGACGCTGATTGCACTTCAAAACGCGACCGAGAAGAGTGGATTTCTAGGTTTATTCGTTAGGTCTTTGCTGGGGGCTCAAGGGGGTGTTCAATTTAAAGTGCATGGCTTTAATCCCGAGAAAAGAACCATGAATTGGTCTAAATTTCGCCTCAACACAATAGTAACGGCAAAAATTAACTTTGATTGTGAGGCGCATGATTTAGCTGACGCAGGGCAGCATTCACATGGACATGTCAGTAAACCGCCAAAAGATACTCACAATCCTAAGGCAAAGCTGTTTTTTGAAGATGATGCGATTAATATTAAACCAAGCTCAAAAGAGGGATCTCCAAAATCAATATCTTATTTTTTTGAATTTGTTGGTCCCGATCTTCATGCTGATCCAATGATTAAAGAGAACTCAACCATTCCTTTTAATGGAGCCGTGTTCTCAAGTGGTTCTGTGGATATACGTTTGTGAAATAAAGAAATATTAAACACGTGAGAGGAAAAATAAGCGATTTTCTATTTCATTTTTTTGAGGGCCTATCTTAAAAAATTTAAAAGAGACGAAAATATAGGTGGGCTCTCCCTTTCTTTCTTGTATACTTCTTGAATGATAGAAAAATCACCCCTTTTAGAGCAAAACGTTATTGATTGTTTAAAAATCAAGTACGACATTGATGTTTCGACGCTGACATTTCTTCCCTTGGGGGCAGATATGGATGCATGCGTATATAGAGCTGAAACGCCTAACAAAGCATCTTATTTCGTCAAATTAAAACGCGGGCACCACCACGATATCAGCGCTATCATCCTGACGTTGCTTTATAATGCTGGAATTGGGAACATTATTCCCATCGTTAAAACAACCCGCGGCAAGACTACTCAGCGGATGGACGACTTTACGCTGATGGTGTTTCCCTTCATTGATGGTTGTGACGGGTTTAGTCAGCATTTAACGGACGAGCAATGGCTTACGCTTGGCAAAGTGATGAGGCAAATTCATGAAATAAATGTGCCACTTTCAATTCAAGCAGAGATCCAGCGCGAATCTTATATGCCCAAATGGCGTGAGGCCGTGCGATCATTATACCCACTTATGGAATCTGAACCGAGGGGGGATGCGATTGCCATTAACTTACTGGTGTTTATGAAGAAGCATAAAACTGTGATTCATCAGTTAGTCGATCGCGCTGAACAGTTAGCCAACATGGTTCAACGTCAACACACTTCATTTGTGCTGTGCCATTCTGATCTTCATGCTGGTAATGTATTCATTGATAAAAAGGGCACCCTCTATATGGTGGACTGGGATAACCCTATCATAGCGCCTAAGGAGCGTGATCTCATGTTTATTGGGGGCGGAGTAGCAAATGTTTGGAATAAAGCGCGTGAGAAAGGCTTATTTTATCAGGGCTATGGGGAAACGGACGTTAATATGGCACTCTTGGCATATTACCGATATGAACGAATCATAGAAGATATAGCGATCTATGCTCAGCAATTGCTCCTAACAATGGCAGGAGGCGAAGATCGGGCCAGATGGTACAAAGATTTTATCTCTCAGTTTGATCCTCAAGGTGTGGTTGAAATAGCCTTTAAAACCGATAAAGAGAGTGTCACAAAAACTTAACCTTAATTGAGCTCTCTACTTCAATAGAGCCTCTGATGAGGTAAGGCTCAGCCAGATCATAGCGTTTTAAGATTCATGTCATATGGGTCATTTTTTTTCACGCACTTTTAATACTTTAGCAGTATAATAAAAGATATGAGTCGAAAGTGTGAGGCGTGTTATGAAAATAAAGGATCGCTTAGAATTTCGAAATAAAGGGCCTGTCTTACAGTTTAAGGAAGATAAACTTGTCAGTGAGGCCGTACACCAAATGAGTGCTAAAAATTTTGGTGCAGGGGTCGTTGTTGATCAAAAGGGTCGTCCTGTGGGGATTGTAACAGAACGCGACTTTATGAAGCGGCTGCTGAACAAAGGGCTTGACCCTAATAAAACAAAGCTCAAAGACATTATGACAACCAATATTAAACTGGGCCGCGCTGAGGACGATATCTTAGATTGGATGCGTCATATGTCCAATGAACGCTTTAGGCATTTGCCGATTGTTGATGATGAAGGCAAATTAATTGGCATGGTTTCTCAAGGTGATTTTGTCTCTTATACATGGCCGGAATTATTATCGTTAGTTAAAAATTCTGCTGTCAAATCTATGGGGAACTATACACAGCTATATATGTTTTTAATTGGTATTCTCGTATACACAGCGATTATGCTTTGGCTCTTTAAGGGTTATTAGACGATAAGGGTGCCTCT
>JBQCDM010000145.1:0-4905 GCA_051961235.1 Nucleicultricaceae bacterium (SeqCode) | reverse complement strand
ATACAGAGGCTGACTATAGAGATCCCTACTTGAAGGAGATTATTGAGAAGGATGGGTGGATGCTTTGGCCCCCCATTCGCTATAGCTATGCAACGGTTAATTATGATTTAACGATGCCTGCGCCGTCACGTCCAGATCAAGAAAACTGGCTTGGAACCGATGATCAAGGACGCGATGTTTTTGCGCGTGTTATTTATGGTTTTCGAATTTCTGTTTTGTTTGGCCTTGTTCTTATGGTGGTTAGCTCTTGTGTTGGTATCATAGCAGGAGCTATCCAAGGATATTTTGGTGGTAAGATCGATCTTTATTTCCAAAGATTTATTGAAATTTGGTCGGGGCTTCCAACGCTCTATTTGCTCATTATCTTAAGTAGTATTGTGGTGCCAAATTTTTGGTGGTTGCTTGGATTTACTTTGCTTTTTAGTTGGATGGCATTAGTGGGTGTTGTGCGCGCTGAGTTTTTGCGTGCGCGTAATTTTGATTATGTTAGATCTGCAAAGGCTTTAGGTGTTCCAACACCGACAATCATATTTCGGCATGTGTTGCCCAATGCTATGGTTGCAACCATTACCTATATGCCGTTTATTTTAAATGGCGCCATTACAACGCTAACCTCGCTTGATTTCTTAGGCTTTGGATTGCCGCCAGGCTCACCCTCTTTGGGAGAAATGCTCTCTCAAGGGAAGAATAATCTTCATGCACCCTGGCTTGGTATTACTTCCTTTTTAACTGTGGCGATCATGTTAAGCTTATTGATTTTTATTGGTGAAGCGGTACGTGATGCCTTTGATCCTAGAAAGACAACCCGATGAAAGAGACACGCTCACCTCTGTTGGCGATCAAAAATCTCGATGTTCTTTTTCGCCAAGGGGATAGCATCTTTGAAGCGGTTAGAGATCTCTCCTTTGATGTATTGCCTAAGCAAACAGTTGCACTTGTTGGAGAGAGCGGGTCTGGAAAATCAGTCTCTGCTTTATCGATTTTAAAGTTGTTGCCTTATCCTTTAGCACATCATCCAAAGGGAGAAATTCTTTTTGAGGGTCAAGATTTGCTGAAGATGCCCACAAAAGAACTTTTAAAGGTGCGCGGCTCTAAGATCTCTATGATCTTCCAAGAACCGATGACGTCGTTGAACCCGCTGCACACCATCGAGCGACAAATTGCAGAAGTATTGATATTGCATCGCGGCATGAAAAATAGTGCGGAATGTCGCCCTGAGATTGTCAAGCTCATGCAGATGGTTGGATTTACAAATATTGAAGAGCGGTTAAGCGCCTATCCGCATCAACTCTCTGGAGGGCAACGCCAACGTATTATGATTGCGATTGCCCTTGCGTGTCGCCCTAAAATTTTGATTGCAGATGAGCCAACAACAGCCGTTGATGTGACAACGCAGGCCTATATCCTAGATCTGATTAAAGAGCTGCAAAAAGAAATTGAAATGTCTATGCTTTTGATCACCCACGATCTTGGCATTGTAAAAAAAATGGCTGATTATACAGTCGTCATGCAAAAGGGGCGTATGATTGAGCAAGCGCCAACAAATACTTTGTTTCAGTCTCCAAAAGATTCTTATACCCGCACTTTGATTAATGCGTTTCCAGAAGGGACGCCTGAACCCATCGCTCATAATGCGCCTGAGTTGTTGAATGCGCGCGGGGTCACTGTTCAATTTGTTTCAAAAAAAGGATTTTTAGGACGCGCCACATCCCACTTTAAAGCCGTTAATGAAGCAGACTTAACACTAAGAGAAGGGGAGACGATTGGTCTTGTGGGAGAAAGCGGATCTGGGAAAACCACTTTCGCGTTGTCTTTGCTTCAATTGCTACCGTATACGGGGCAAGTTGTTTTTACCGGGCGTGATATAGGAGGGCTTTCATCAAAACAACTGCGAGATGTTAGACGTAAGATTCAAATCGTCTTTCAAGATCCTTTTGGTTCTTTGAGTCCGCGGATGACAGTGCGCGATATTGTAGGAGAAGGGCTTAAAGTTCACGAAAGTACGCTCTCAGAAAGCGAATATCTTCTGAGAACAACATTAGCTTTGCGCGAAGTGGGGTTGGATCCAGAAATGGCGGATCGATATCCGCATGAATTTTCCGGAGGACAAAGGCAGCGTATTTCGATTGCACGTGCCCTTATTTTAAAACCCAAAATAGTGTTTTTAGATGAGCCCACCTCCGCATTGGATCGTGCAGTGCAGCGCGATGTTCTGAATTTGTTACGGGATCTCCAAAAAAAATATCGCCTCTCCTATGTTTTTATTAGCCATGACCTTGGTGTTGTGCGTTCAATGAGTCATCGTATTATGGTGATGCAGCATGGAAAGGTTGTTGAACAGGGAGCAACGGAAGATGTCTTTAATCACCTTCAAAACGATTATACACAAAAACTCTTGAAAGCAGCGCAGTTTATAGACTAAGCTTAAAGAATGACGCATTCACCCTTTAAGCTTGTTTCTTCTTTTAAGCCAAGCGGCGATCAACCTGCTGCGATCGAACAATTGTGTGCCGGGATCAAAGCTGGTGAGCGTGATCAAGTTCTCCTTGGTGTGACGGGGTCGGGTAAAACATTTACCATGGCGCATGTCATCCAAAATATGGGCCGTATTTCTATTATTTTAGCGCCGAATAAAACATTAGCCGCACAACTCTATGGAGAGATGAAAGAGTTTTTTCCAGAAAATGCGGTTGAATACTTTGTGTCATATTATGACTACTATCAGCCAGAAGCATACGTTCCAAAGACAGATACATACATTGAGAAAGAAGCCTCGATCAATGAGCAAATTGATCGGATGCGGCATTCTGCAACACGTGCACTTCTCGAGAGAAAAGACGTTATCATTGTTGCAAGCGTTTCATGTATTTATGGTATTGGTGCCGTTGAGACCTATAGCCAAATGGTGATAGAGCTCAAAGTGGGGGAGAATATTGATCAAAGAGCGTTGTTGAGCCAACTTGTCTCGCTTCAATATAAGCGCAACGATATCAATTTTGTGCGTGGTTCCTTTCGTGTGCGTGGCGATAGCATAGAAATATTTCCATCCCACTTGGATGATCGTGCTTGGCGCTTGTCTTTGTTTGGTGATGAAATTGAATCCATTGAGGAATATGATCCGCTGACGGGTGAATGTGACACAACGTTGTCCGCTATTAAAGTGTATGGTAATAGTCACTACATCACACCGCAACCCACGATTCAGCAAGCGATCCGCGGCATTAAAGAAGAGCTCAAAGAACGTTTGGCTGAACTACTGGCACAAAATAAATTGCTTGAGCATCAACGTTTGGAGCAACGAGTCACGTTTGATTTGGAGATGCTGGCGGCCACCGGCATGTGCGCTGGGATTGAAAACTATTCACGTTATCTCTCTGGACGAAAACCAGGTGATCCTCCACCTACTTTATTTGAATATTTGCCTGAAGATGCGCTTGTTTTTGTGGATGAAAGCCACGTTTCGGTTCCTCAGTTAAAGGGCATGTATCGAGGCGATGCGGTGCGTAAACAAACGTTATCAGAGTATGGTTTTCGTCTGCCGTCGTGCCGGGATAATCGGCCTCTTAAGTTTGAAGAGTGGTATGCCATGCGCAAGCAGACCGTGTTAATTTCTGCTACACCAGGGCCTTGGGAATTAGAACAAACGCATGGCGTGTTTGTAGAACAGGTGATTCGACCGACCGGCCTTATTGATCCTGTATGTGAAGTGCGTCCAACAGCTAACCAAGTGGATGACCTTTTAGGTGAATGTCAAAAGGTGGTGCGTTCAGGACAGCGGATTTTAATTACGACGCTTACAAAAAAAATGGCTGAATCACTCAGCGAGTATTTGAATGAAATTGGCGTAAAGTCTCGTTACATCCATTCTGATGTGGATACACTTGAGCGCATTGAAATTATTCGTGATCTGCGTCTTGGAGTTTTCGATGCTTTAATTGGTATTAACCTTTTGCGTGAAGGGCTTGATATTCCAGAGTGTGGGTTGGTTGCTATTTTGGATGCGGATAAAGAAGGTTACTTGCGTTCTAAAACCTCGCTCATTCAAACGGTTGGAAGAGCCGCGCGTAATGTAGAAGGGCGCGCTATCCTCTATGCCGATGTCATAACACAATCGATTCGAGGCGCCCTTGAAGAAACAGAACGTCGTCGCGAAAAACAGCTCGACTATAATAAGACACATAATATTACACCGGAGTCAGTGAAAAAATCGATTGGTGACATTCTCTCAAGTGTTTATGAGCGCGACCATACACTGGTTGCTATTGAGGAAGAAGAGGCATTTCAGAAAGCAGGAAAAAATCGTAAAGCCTATATGAAGGACCTTGAAAAACGCATGATGGAAGCGGCTAGCAATTTAGAGTTTGAAGAGGCTGCAAAATTGCGGGATATCTTAAAACGTCTTGAAAATAGTGATCTTGAAATTTCAACAGCCTCGAGAAAACCTCCAAGGACCCTGTCCTCCAAGAGAAAACGTTAAAAAAGAACGGCAAGGAAGTGCATGCTTCCTTGCCGGGTTCTATTATTCAATTACTTCCTTCAGTGTTCCAAGCTTTTTTAGATCTAGGGTCAAATGGAGTGCTTCTGCTGTTTTTTTATTGATATAAATGCCCTGATCTTTGGGTGTTTTTATGGGAAGATCATTAATTTTATTGCCTTGTAGAATATCCAGCATATAAAGACCCGCCTCATTACCACAATCCGTATAACTAAAACCATATGTTGCAAGGGCACCTTGTCGGACAGATCCACTATCGGCTGCAATAAGAGGAATCCCTTTCTGGAGTGCCAGCGCACTTAATTGCGGCATGAGAGCGACAATCGTATTGTCGAGGGGCACATAAATAGCATCCACGACAGCTGCAAGTTTTAAAAAGACAAGGGATAAATCGGCTGGTTTTGAAATCG
>JBQCDM010000144.1:0-4418 GCA_051961235.1 Nucleicultricaceae bacterium (SeqCode) | reverse complement strand
AGATATTTATCAACAAAGTGTTCAGGACGAGGGCTTAGTTCAGGCGATCGCGGGCGCTGCACGTACTGGTGTTCAGGTGCGTGTTCTTATGATGCCTTTTCCTTTTGGCATGAAAAATGATCCAAACATTCCAAACCAAAACTTAATGATAAGCGCCGGCGCCAATGTAGGGCTTACGAATCGTTATTATATGCATGCAAAAGTAGTCATTGTGGATGGGAAAAAAATGTATGTGGGATCTGGAAACTTCTACACGCCCACGCTTGATCAAGCCCGTGAGCTTGGTATTATTACCGAAAATCCTGACCATATTAAAAGGGTTCAAGCTGTCTTTGAAAGCGACTGGAAATCTGCCACGATTAACCTCAGGCGCACTTCTTAAGAATATGATTGGCTCTGCTTAAGCATTCACTCTTTTTAAGAAGACTTTAAGGAATACTCAAAAAAGAGCCCCGATCAGGGGGCTCTAGAACTTACGTCTTATTGTTTGTCAAATAAGCGGGGTGGAAGCACCGCCATAAATGGTAGGCCAATCTTGTAGGGTTCTTGAATTGTACCAACAATGATTCGGTTGTTTTTGCTGATATCTGTTACATGAACCAGCATTTCTTCATCTAATGTAGCCCCTTCCACACGGAGACGCTTACGCTCATTTGGATTTCTATCCTCATCATGAACGCGTGATGCATAGGTCATTGATGAAAGACTCAAAGACAATAATAAAGAAACTTTTAACAAGATATTCATGTATATCGTTTTTAACTCCATTGTTATGATTCCTTAAAAAGTTAATAGCATCACCATCTGTCAAAATTCAACCCTTTTAAGTATAATGAAATATCAATAATATTTATTATTAATATTGAACATTAACACCTAATAACCGCACTTTTATTATTGAATCATAATAATTATTGACCAAATACTCCCTTAACATAATAAACACTTGTGCAAAATTTAGTAGATTGGATTTTGGATACTTTACTTTTAATCCTTTTTCATTTAAGTAGATTACCTTAGAGTATCCCTAGAAAGAGAAAATATTTGTGACTCAGCATAGAAATCCTGTTCAAGTTGTTGTTTTTCCATTTCGAATTAAAGAGGGGAAAGCCGAGTACCTTCTTTTGCATCGAAACCCTCATAAGGATAGTTTTTGGCAAGGTGTGTCCGGAGGAGCGCGTGCAGGGGAAGCTTTAGACTTAGCTGCAGCACGAGAACTCAAAGAAGAAACGGCTTTTGAAGCGATTGTTCAATCTATCAATCATCAATTTGAATATCCTGTAAAAGAAAAATTCCGTCACATTTATGCCCCCAATGTTAAAGTAATCAAAGAGCATTCATTTATAGCTGATGTGACAGGGCTTGATGATCCAATACTTTCTGATGAACATGATGCTTTCAAGTGGCTTCAATTTGACGAGATTGATATCGATTGCATCCAATGGGAAGGAAGTAAGGCTGCTATTAAAATAGCCAACACACGCATTATGGCATATTTAAAACTTAAAGAAAATGGCTGACTCGAATTTGTCTTCCTGCCCCTAAACCTGGGTTCATACGCCCCAAGAACACGTCACCCCTAAAATCACCATCGCATCGCACGTATCGAATAAATCAGCTTTTGCAAAGACCAAAGTATACCCGGAGGATTTTGAGAGATTTGATATTTTGTGGAAACCGTTTTAGAGAAATGGCGCACCCGAGAAGATTCGAACTCCTAACCTTCTGATCCGTAGTCAGATGCTCTATTTGTCTCTCTCAGGAGAGAATCGTAACATATTGTATATTTTAAAGGTTTTTCATCAAGAATAAGTCGATACTGGTTTATAAAAATCTCCCTGGATCGCTCTCAGTTGCTTCCGTTTTGCTTACGTTTTTTTGTGATCATTTGCCGCCACTTATGATAGAAGCCATAAACATATGAGCATTAATCCAATCTTGTTTAACCTTAGCGTTAAAAAATTATTGGCCTAAGATTCCAGCATTGTACCAAGCTCTTTTTTGGAATGTAGTTTTGATATTTAACATTCCATTCTTTTTCACGTTTATGCTCATCCCTCTTGAACTGTTGCAAAAAATGCAACAGTTGAATCTCGCTCCAATTCGAGATCACTATAGATTTTCTTTAAATGCCTAGAAATAACAGACTTGTCACGTTCAAATAAAGATGAGATCTGGTTTAAATTTACCATACTGTCTCTCCTTCAGCATCAACTCTAACGGATAATTCTTCTCCCTTTTGGGTTTTAAAAAATTCTATGGGACTTTGGTTTGAGATAGAGTTCATCGTTTTAAAAATTCTATAAAATACCTCAGCAGATTAGCACAACATATGAAGCAAATACATTGCTTTTGACAGATCATCTATTGAGAAGCTTTATGAGCAGGGGTTGAGCTAATTTTAAAGAATTCTTCGTCTTTAGGATATCTTTCCAGGGATCATCAAACTTATCTAAGCGTTTGTGTATATTTTTAATAGTATAAGACTGGGAGAAGAGGTTCTTATTTTCTAATTCGTGCCAGTGGAGAGGAGTGGCAATGGGAGCATTTTCTTTGGTCCTAATACTATAAGGACCAACAGCATGTAACCCGTAAGCATTACGCACATAGTCAATAAAGACCCTAGCATCTCTCTTTTCTTTGCTGAGCTCAATAGTGATTTCATTGGGATATTTATGGGCCAAATGGCTTGCAACGTCTTTTGCGAAAGTATGCGTCTGCTCAAAGGTCAGTTCTCTTTTTAATGGAATATAAATATGAAATCCACGTGAACCGGTGGTTTGAATAAAGCTTGTTAAGCCTAATGAATCATTAAGTTCTTGCACATACAGGGCGACTTGTTTTAAAAGACTTAGGTCTTCCGAAGATGGATCAAGGTCAAAAAGTAGATAACGTGGATAATCAATCTTATCTATGATAGATAAGCCTAAATGAAATGTTACACATGCTTGATTTGCAAGATAAACGAAGGTAGCCTTTTTGTTCACTAGAACATGTCTGACAGAACCCTCTTTTTTAGACAGTTCTTTTTGATCGATCCAAGATGGAAAATAATTTGGAATTTCTTTTTGCATAAAATTTTGCTGCTGAATGCCATTAGGACACCGTTGCATCGTTAATGGTCGATCCTTATACAAAGACAAAGCACGCGAAGTGATGTCACGGTAATAATTAATCAAATCCCCTTTGGTTATACCACTTTTTGGAAAAAGCACCTTATTAAGATTAGAAACTTCAATCTCATATCCATCAATTTTAAGAACATTTGTCATTGGGGTGCTTCCCTTATCACTGCTTGGGCTTCTTTATCATATCTTAGCCCTTTAAAGCGGGGATGCCGGAGTTTTCCATCTCTTGTCCATTCAGTAAAATCAAATTCACCGACCAGTTTAGGCTTCAACCAAGTTGTGTTTTTGGGAACTTTTGCAGATTTCTTGATAGGAGGTTGTATGGATATGCATTGGTCCATTTCTTTCTTCAATGAAATCAAAATATCGCGTGTAAATCCTGTTCCTACTTTACCCGCACATTTGAGTTCATCATTATCATAATACCCCACAACTAAGGCACCAAATCCTTCTCTTTGTCCTTTTGGGGATGTGTAACCAATAATAATCAACTCTTGGCTTTTATGGCACTTGAATTTAAGCCAATCCATTGAACGTTTGTTTTGATAAGGAGAATCTAAACGTTTAACGATAACGCCTTCCCAACCTTTCTCACATGCTTCTTGGTAATACTTTAATCCTTCTTCCGTTACACCTTCAGTAAGGCGCAAAGGGTCTTTGTATTGAATCACTGTTTTTAAAAGGATTTGACGGCCCCTTAAAGGAAGCTTCCTCAAATCAAAACCATCAAGATATAAAATATCAAAAATATAATAGTAAACGGGAGCCTCATAAGCCTTTTGTAAGGATATTTCTCTAACACCTAATCTTTGTTGAAGTTTTGAAAAGCTTGTAAGCTCTCCCTCAAAAGCAACGATTTCCCCATCAAGGATAAAAGTTTCGGCATCCTGGTTCAGTAATACGTCTAAAAGATCAGGATAGGTCTTATTTAAGTTCTGTTGATTGCGGCTTAATAATCTTATCTCACCAGAGTGGAGATAAGCAAAAGCTCTTTCCCCATCAAATTTTGGCTCGTAAATCCAAGTAGAATCAGAAAATCTTCGATCCGTGAGGGTAGCAAGCATAGCTGGATACCAATTAGGGAAAGGATCCGAGTGTAGAAGCTCTTTTTCTTGCTGCTGAAGGGCTTGAAAATGACTAGTCATCTGGTACCTCAGGATTAATCTCTTTTAAAGTTTTACCGCTGATAGTTGATTTATTATCAAGCGTAACGTCATCATTTGAATTTTCATATTCATCATGCACTTTAATCAATAACCATTGAGATCTGTCTTTCTTTTTAAAGCGTTG
>JBQCDM010000143.1:0-9086 GCA_051961235.1 Nucleicultricaceae bacterium (SeqCode) | reverse complement strand
TTTCAAGGTTCAAAGTCTACTGCCCTGAAAGCAGATGTTAGAGATAATGAAAAAGAGAATAATCGATCACATTCAATGAGGCAGCGGTTTAGTTATGGTGTTAATTTGTGTGCGGTTGTTTCAGCTGTAGCGCATTTTCTTCAAATGGATAGTGCAATGGGAATAGGCGGCAAGGTGTTTTGGGGTACGCTTGGGCTCTCATGTGCAGTAGGTGTGCTCAGCATAAACCTTGTGCTCAATCATTTATGAAATGAGACTGATATAAGTCAGTGTCAATTGTGTCGCTGATTCAAAACCATTTGAATTGGAAGAGGAAAATGGAAAATTAACCTTTTTATTTTCCTCTTATCCATACTTTTTTAATCAAAATGACTTATGCTGGGCTATAAATTTTTAATCAATGATAGAGATTTTTTGTGCTTGCATTTGGAAAAACACTATTATTCTTCTCTGCAATTCTTATCGTTAGCTCATTTTTTAATTTCCCTTTTTTGTCGGTAAGCTATGCAAGCAATGGATTATTAGAAGATGAGAAGAGGGAAAAGCAAGGACTTGTTGTTAATGCACGTCCTACACAGTACACTTCATTTGAATCTTTGGGATTTAATCCCTATGATTCTGAGGATGAAGATTTAGAAACACAGGCCCTAGAACAAACAATACTTGAAAATGATGGAAAATGTTATAGGTGCTGTCTTGGGTTCTATCGTGCAACTCCATGTTGGACAGAGACAACCGCCACCCTTGCCTTAGTTGCATCCAGCATTATCTTACCCATTATATCTTATGTTTCTTTTGATGAATCAACGCGTCGGGTCATCGGGACCATTGGAACATTCATCGCTCTTACAGGCGTTATGGCTAAAGTATATGGATGGTGCTTGGTATCTGACTAAGCTTCTCAATATGGAAGGGCGGTCGGCGGCAAAATGAAGAGAAACTAAAAGTCTCTATTCAGTACTTTTTAAAACGTTCTTTTTCTCTTTTTATAAACATATTTTTATCTCTTGACCTTACACTTAAGTACAGAGTTTAGACTGAATTTATAAAGGGTAGGCACGAGATGACAGGCACAACCAAGAATTCAGAATTCACGATTAAAAAAACGGCCTTAGAGTCTGGCGTTGGGATTGAGACGATTCGTTTTTATGAACGCAAAGGCTTGATCGCACCCACCTATCGATCATCAGCGGGCTATCGTTTTTTTTCAGATCAGACGATCAAGCAAATTCGATTTATTAAGAAGGCTCAAGCCTTAGGGTTCTCCTTAAACGATATTAAAGAACTCTTATCGCTCCGAAAGGATTCGCTTCAGGCAAGGCAAGAAATTTATCAAAAAACGATCGGAAAGATTGAATTAATCAGACAAAAAATTGAAGAACTAAAAGCAATAAAACATAGCCTTGAAGAACTTGTGGATTGTTGCAAGGGAGAGGGTCCGATAGAAGAGTGCCCTATTATTCAGGCTTTTGAATCGCACGCACACCAAAGCAATGGAGAATCGTGACATGGACCACAATCATCATGAATGTTGCAAACATGAAAGCGCCAAACCAAGCACCATCGCGTCACAAAGTGCGATAGAATATACGTGCCCTATGCATCCTGATGTTGTGCGGTTCGGGCCTGGGTCATGCCCAAAATGTGGAATGGCGTTAGAACCAAGACATGTAGGCGCATCAAATGAGCCTAATCCTGAACGCGTCCAAATGCAGCAACGGTTTTGGATTTCATCCGTTTTTTCATTAGTAGTATTGATTCTTGCCATGGGGCCCATGATTGTCCCCCAAGTTTTTGGTGCCATTTCAGCGCATACGTTAAGATGGGCGGAGTTTATTTTTGCAACGCCAGTCGTTTTCTTTGGGGGATGGCCGTTTTTCCAAAAAGGATGGCTTTCTATCCTTAATAAAAGTCTCAACATGTTTACTTTAATTGCTTTGGGTATTGGCGTAACGTACATTTATAGCGTTATGGCCCTTTTATTTCCTGAATTATTTCCAACAGCTTTATCGCATAATGGTGGGTTTGTTGGGCTTTACTTTGAATCTGCAGTCATCATTACAACGCTTGTTCTATTGGGCCAAGTGTTAGAACTAAGGGCACGTCATGGTACAAGCAAAGCCATCCAATCGCTCTTGAAGCTCATGCCTCCAAGTGCACGACTTATTAATGAGCGTGGAGAGGAAAAAGATGTAGCCATCGATCAAATCAAGGTGGGTGATATTATCCGTGTAAAACCAGGAGATACGATTCCCTTGGATGGTATTCTGATAGATGGTGCAAGTGTGGTTGATGAATCGATGATTACGGGTGAGCCACTTCCTCTTGAAAAGCATGTTGGATCCAAGGTAACAGGGGGAACGAGCAATAGAACAGGATCATTTTTGATGCGCGTCGAGCATATCAGCGCTGATACGGTGCTTGCAAAAATTGTTCAAATTGTGAGTGATGCTCAAAGAAATCGCCTTCCAATCCAGCAACTGGTGGATAAAGTATCATCCTATTTTGTGCCTATTGTTATTTTGATCGCTGTCCTTACTTTTGGTGTTTGGTATTTTATAGGGCCAGAGCCTCAATTCAATTACGCCATTATTAATGCAGTTGCTGTGCTCATTATTGCGTGCCCTTGCGCTTTGGGTCTTGCAACGCCCATGTCAATTATGGTTGGCGTTGGCAAAGCAGCCCAAAGTGGTGTTCTTATCAACAATGTCGAATCATTAGAGATATTGAATAAGGTGGATACATTAGTTGTCGATAAAACAGGAACCTTAACGCTTGGAAAGCCGGAACTTCTTACAATCATCACACATTCTGCCAATGAAGACGTGTTCCTACAATATGCGGCAAGTCTTGAGCAAGCAAGCGAGCATCCTTTAGCGGAAGCAATTGTCCGCTATGCTCAAGAAAATAAAATAAAACTTTTGGCAGTGAAGGATTTTCTGTCTTTTACGGGACTGGGCGCAGAAGGCGTTGTGAATAAAAACCAGGTGATTATTGGCACAAAAGCGTTTTTAAAAGAAAAAGGGATCAATACAACGATTTATGATGCAGAGGCTGATCGCCTCCGAGGTGACGGTCAAACAGTGATGTTCGTTGCGTTTAACACAAAAGTTGAAGGGATTCTAGGAGTCGGTGATCCGATTAAACCTCAAACAAGGGAATCCATAGAAAAACTCATCTCGCTCGGCATCAACGTTGTGATAGCAACAGGCGATCATGAAATTACTGCAAAAACAATCGCACAAAAGATTGGCATTCGGGAAGTACATGCAGGCATACTCCCCAATCAAAAATTTGATCTCATTAAAGAACTACAATCACGTAACCATATTGTTGCGATGGCGGGAGATGGCATTAATGATGCGCCTGCCTTGACCCAATCAAACGTTGGTATTGCGATGGGAACAGGAACCGATATTGCAATAGAAAGTTCGGATATTGTGCTTGTTAAAGGGGATTTGAGTGGTATTGTAGAGGCAAGATATCTAAGTCATCACATCATAAGCAATATCAAACAAAATCTCTTCTTAGCATTTATCTATAATCTTTTAAGTGTTCCGATCGCGGCAGGCATTCTGTATCCATTTTTAGGTGTTCTGTTGAACCCTATGGTAGCAGCTGCTGCCATGAGTCTTAGTTCTGTTTCAGTCGTTTTGAATGCGTTAAGACTCAGGAAAATAAAAATATGAGATTTAAGATATTTTAAGAAATAAATTATTGTCTTTTGGGGGCTTCATCATGAAAAAATACACGACTTACTTAAATGCGGCAGGGCTTCTTTTAAGCTTCTTAGTTTGTTCTTGCCCTATCCATGCAGCCGAAAATGATAAAGAGTCTTCTGTGCCCGAAATGAAAATGGACCACAGCGCTCATAAAGAATCACAAAGTCCAACGATTAAAGTGGATGTTTTACCGCTTCATACGATGAAAAAAGGAGAGGCCCAAATTGTTAAAATAAAACTGAGCTCTCTGACAGATGACAAAGAAGTCCTATTATCTGATTTAAAAACAGCGCATACGAAGAAGATCCATGTGCTTATTTTTGATGCGTCTTTGACGGACTATCAACATGTTCATCCTGAACCCACAGCAGAGAAAGGCATCTATCAGTTTGATTGGACACCAAAAAACGAAGGAGCTTACAGACTTTGGGTTGATGTCGTGCCTCTTAAAACAGGACAAGAAGAGTATATCCGTGCTGAGCTTGAAACCGTTGGCACATCTAGTAAACGCATTGAAAAAATCATAAGTCTTAGTGAAAAGGTAGGCGATAACGGATATACTCTTTCTTTTGATGCGGAATCCCTCAAAAAAGGCCAAGCCGTTATGGGCACCATAAAAGTTGTTGATGCAGAAGGGCACGATTTTAAAGCGCTAGAACCTATTATGGGAGCGTATGCTCATATCGTTGCGATCAATGAAGACTTTGAGACGATTGCCCATGTCCATCCCATGGGAGAAGATCCTTCAAAAGAGGATGATAGGGGGGGGCCACTCTTAAAGTTTCATTTCGAACCTGAAAAGTCAGGATATTATAAAATATGGTTACAAGTGGCAATTGATGGGAAAGACACTTATGTGCCATTTGGCGTGCGTGTTGAATAGTTCTCTAAAAACGTAACGACTACAGTAACAGATCATCAATATCTAGGATTTGCCTTTATTTCCATCTGGAGCTTGCTAGGCGCAAACAAAGTTGATGCGCGATATTTAAAAAATTGATACATATATAGAAAATAATCAATACTAATGGGGATCTCGTGAAAAAAGCTTTTTTTATATCAGCTATTTTATCCTTTGTTTTGGGTGTGACATCCCTAGAAGTTCATGCATCTTTAACAGATGAAGAAACAATTGTTTTAGCGCGTGCTACACCAGGCGGTCAAAAAAGGTTGGCCGCTACAATTATTGCAGCGGGTTATGATTCGCTTGATGATTGGCTCGACTCGTTAGCAGCTCCTGTCGTTCCTCCTGTTCCTCCCGTTGATGCTGATATTCAAGGGCTTTTGAATGCATTAGGGCCCATACCTGTTGGTACAATGCCTCTAACCCGAACGCAACAAGCCCTCAACATTCGTAATAAATTGGACAATACCACTGGAACAGTAGAACAAGCGATGACGTCGACTGAGGCTAAATTTGCAGGTCTAGGAGGGGCCTATATTGTGCAGCAAGCCGATGGCGTGGTGGATGCTTTGGACTCAACACTGGTTGGTGTGAACAGGACGTTGAATAACGCTCTCACCAGTGTTCAAGGCAAACTTGCAGGCCTAGGAGGCGCAGATATAACAGCGCAAATAGATACCGCTGTGGATGCTTTGGACTCAACGCTTGTTGGTGTGAACAGGACGTTGAATCAAGGTCTCACCAGTGCTCAAGATAAACTTGCAGGCCTAGGAGGCGCAGATATCACAGCACAAATAGATACCGCTGTGGATGGTTTGGACTCAACGTTAGTTGGTGTGAACAGAACGCTAGATAACGGTCTCGCCAGTGTTCAAAATAAGATCGGTGCTACTGCAGGTGGAGCGATCCCACCAGGAGGCGATATTAAAGCTCAAATAAATACAGCTGTGGGTGTGTTGAATTCAACGCTTGGTGCGGGTGGTACGTTGAATCAAGGTCTTGCTGTGATTGCTGACATGAAAGCAAATCTTGGCAATGATGGAGATGGTGGAGCGCACATTGTGGGTGCATTGCGTACTGTGGGCAACTATCCTCTCATCAATAGCGGAACGAGTACATTAGCGCCAAAAACTACTTTTGCAGATGGTCGAGACGTTGCAACATACTTAGCTCATATTAACCAGTAAACGTTTTTAAAATATAGGCAATTATAATGAATAAAAGAGTATATGGTTTGGGGATTGCTTTAGCGTCCTGCATGCTTTTAGGAGAAGTCTCGGCGACGGAGACTTTTGGCGGATTTTCGGCAGGACTTGGCGGGGGCTATAGCTTGGCAAACCCTGCCATGGAACGAACATTGATTGCAACCGGTGTAAAGGATTCTAATACGCCCTCAGTGCATGGGTTTTTAGGGGGGCTAACGTTAGGGTATGGTCATCACTTTCAGAATTCTTTCTTTTTAGGTGGTGAGGTGTCTGCCCTTTTTGGTAGTGGCAATGGAAAAACAGAAACCTTTGTCAACTTAGGTCAACCCATCAGTAGTCGTCTTAACCAAAAACATCGATTTGGAGCTGCTCTGCAGGTTGGATATGTCGTCAATAATACCGTTCTTCCCTATGTTAAAATAGGGGCGGCCTTCAGCCAGTGGGATTCCAATACAGACGCATTACCGCTTTTGGGCGCGGCTTCTTTTTCTAAATATAAACCAGGACTTGATTTGGGCGTTGGTGTTCAACTATTGTTGACAAAAAATTTGTCGCTTGGTTTTGAGTATTCACACGCTGAATATCAAGAAGTAAATTACACTGTTAATAATAATATTGGTGCCCAAAGAATTAATGTAAGTATAAAACCTAGAGATAACTTAATAATTCTAAAATTAAGATTTATAAAAACATTTTTTTAAATAATTATTCTTTACAATTTTGCATTTTTTGACTAATAGTGTATCCCGAGAAAGGATTTACACATGAAAAATTCAAAATTGCTTAGTATGTTAATGATTACAACGATCTTCGTTGATCCAGCCGCTGCGACCGTTGTCAAAAAACCTTCTGTTGAAAATGGAGGTTTTTTTTCGTCTTTAAAAAACAAAGCATCGACGGTGCTTGCCCATTCAATAGACACGTTGAGTCAGCCTTCACTCGATATCAATCATGCTATCGAGAATATGATCTCCTCTTTTAGTCAACTTTCTATTGTATCGGCTTCTAAGCAATTGGTGCAAACCATGTGGACATCCAATGCCGTTGTGCCAGCAAAGCCTGAGCTCACGTGGGAAGAAAAATGGATGCGTACTTTTGAACGGTTCCCAAAAGCAGTTGAGCTGCACGTCGGTGATCTTGAGTCAATGCTGACAATACTTGAAGATAAGATGCTGGAGAATCCAAAGTTACGCTCTATTCTTGAGCCACATTGGGGACGCGTTATGGATTTTCGCCTTCGCCTAGCGTCTGCATCTGACGATAAAGCAAAAATTGCACTAATCCTAGGGTTTCATAAATCTATTGAAGATCTCGTGTTGTTTGACCCAACATCGCAAAAAAGAAAATTACACGCTGTTTTTAAAAATGCAATGATTGAAAGAGATTTGGAAGCAAGCAGCTTCTTAAAGAAACTTTCTAATCTTCATCCTTCTCCTGATAATTTAGATGCCATGCAAATCGCTGCTGAAGGATATTATCAGTCTGTGGATCCGGATGATTTATTTGATCTGACCAAAGAATTTGCAGCGTTAAAGATGAGTGACTCTTCGAAACCTCTCGCGCGTTGGTCATTTCCTTCAAAAGGAACATTACTCCTTGGTTTGATGGTTGGGTCTGGGTTGATTCAAACAGCTGCAGCCATGGCAGCGCCTCAAGTGCGACCACAAATCGCTGACTCCGCTTTTCCATTAAAAGGGACTTTTAAAGAGGGGTTTAGTGGAGTTATGCCCGTGAGCTTTGTGCCTTCACAGCTTCAGGCTGATGCAACCAGCATCCTAACATTTTCTAACTACCAAAATGTTGTGCAAAATGGTCTTGCCAATCCAAATGGACGTAATTTCGCGCTTAATGGTGTGCGAAATATTTTAAATGGCCAAAATATGCCAACGAATTGTATTGGTGGAAATGGTTGTTACTTTAGTATTGATACGTTTGCAAATGGTGCAACGTCGCTCAGTAACACAACCCGCGAAATCTACCCCTTTTATAATCCGGGCCAAGGTATGATCTTTGCACCTTATAATGGAACCACGCTCAATCAAACCAGTTACGATATCGCAAGTGTTGGATCGACGGGCAATTTTACATCCCAATTTGCACCAGGTATGCTTGCGCCTTATTATTATGATCAAAGGGATGGCAGTGAAATTATGGTGTTGTCTGTTGTGAATCCAACTAACGATTTGGTTGTGATATCTGCAATGGAAAGAGGATTGGATGCAAATGGTGCGTTTTATGCGCGTTTGATCGCCCAAGGTATTGCAACGAATGAGACACTTCAAAATAAGGTTGATTTGACTGCTCTGCCAACAACACCTGTTGCGTCAAGCAAGCCTACGGCAGCAAGTGCTTTGGATAATGCGACTTTTGATCAAATGAACAACCTTTATTCCAACTATGTGGATGGTCCTTCAGGCAACAATAGCCGCACAATTCAACAATTTGCAGTAGACAGTGGACTATTGCCATCTGGCTTAATCGACTGCTTAAGCCAATTGTCTGTGGACCCTATTTTGTGCGTGAATTATATGGGTGCAAACCATTATATGCGCTTGTCCACATTCCACACAGAATCTCTTTATGGACTCGATAGCATTTCTAAGAGTGTTGTGGATGGTCCAACCGTTCGAAATGCGGTAGTGCGTCAAATCAATGGTACGGCAACTGAAGAAGTAACCCACACATATGATTGGAATCCATCTCTTGGTATGCCAACAAATACAGCAACTGTGTCGCTTGGTAATGTAAATGGTGTCAAAGGAACGCTGCCTTCAAACTCAATCGAAAAGTTTGTCGAAATTTATGGCCCTGACCTGAATAGTGGAGCTGTTGTTATCCATGCAACGCAAACACCACAAGGCACAATCCTTGAATTTAAAGCAATTCCGGGTTCTGACATTGTAGAGACGGCACCGCCTGTGCCCGTAACGCCGCCTACAACAAATCCAACGCCCGTCACGCCAACACCCACCACGCCAACTGAGCCTATGCCCACACCTATGCCTCAGCCTCAACAAGAGCCCAACACGCCAGAGTCAAAAGGGCTCAGTACAGCTGCGATTGCCGGTATTGGTGCCGGAGTCGGAACGGGAGTGATTGGTGGTGGCGTTACACTCGGTGTTCTTCTTTACAAGCATAACCACAAAGAAAAAAATGTGGAAAATGATGTTGAGATGGGAACAGTGACAGGTGGCCCATCAGAACGGCCAGAAACACAATTGAACTTTGCAAAGACAACAACAGGCATTAGTAAAG
>JBQCDM010000142.1:0-2774 GCA_051961235.1 Nucleicultricaceae bacterium (SeqCode) | reverse complement strand
CCCCTAATGAAACACGGTTAATGCCAGCATGCTTAAAATTTTGAAATTTCTCCACTTCAACAGAATTTGGATTGGCTTCTAGGGTGATTTCTAAGGTTGGGCTGAGTTGCCAGTAATCATTCAAACGATCCAGTATTGCTTCGACCAAATCTGGCGACATAAGAGATGGCGTCCCGCCACCAAAGAAAACACTGGTGAGCATACGCCCTCGGGTCAATTGCCCTACACGATCCAATTCCCTTAAATACGCGCGGAGCCAGCGTTGTTCATCAATAGATGCACGCACATGACTGTTAAAATCACAATAGGGACACTTGGAGACACAAAACGGCCAATGAACATAAAGGCCAAACCCGGTGGAAGGAATGGGTGCTATGGTTTCTCTCACGTCGCACCCTTATGCAAAAAGTATTTATCAATAATTTGCTGAAGCGCACGCCCACGATGACTAAGCGCTTGTTTTTCTTCTATCTTCAGTTCAGCAAATGTTTGATTCAATTCTTTGGGTTGAAAAATAGGATCATAACCATGTCCCTCGGTACCACGTGCTGGAAAAACAAGCGTTCCCTCCACGCGGCCTTGGAAAAATTCAGGCGTATTTTCTGGCCACAGCAAAACGAGACAACATTCAAAATACGCGTCTTTACTTTTATGTTTAAGTTGGTCTTCAAGAGATTTAAACGCAGAAGCATATCCCCCCGCCTCTTCCGCAAACCGGTGCGAATGAATGCCTGGGCGATGATCCAAGGCTGGCACCACAAGGCCTGAATCATCCGCCAACACAGGATAATCTTCATGCTTGTAGGCATGCGCTTTGATGAGCGCATTTTCACAAAACGTTCGCCCTGTCTCCTCTGGTGCATCAGGATTAAAATTATCTCCAAAGAGGATATCCACGCCAAAAGGTGCAAAAAAATTCAAAATTTCTCGCTTCTTGCCCATATTTGCTGTTGCGATCACCAATTTCCGAAGGGTGTGTTTTGTCATAAGATGCTATTTCTTCTGTATGATGGATTAGAGAATGCCAAGGGTTTGTTTTTGAATCTGAATTAGATCTCCAATACCTTGTTGTGCCAAACTCAACATCATTTCAAACTGTTGAACTTCAAAAGGTTCTTGCTCGGCTGTGGTTTGGACTTCAATGATTCTCTTCGATTCCGTTAAAATGAAATTAGCATCCGCCCGGGCATTGCTATCTTCTTGGTAATCAAGATCCAAGAGCGCTGTCTCTCCAACAAGGCCACATGAAACTGCTGCCACAAATTCTTTAATCGGCATTGCCTTTAAAAGGCCGCGTTCCATCAGCTTTTGCAAAGCCAAATGAAGTGCCACAAAACCACCCGTTACAGAGGCCGTGCGCGTTCCACCATCAGCTTGTAAGACGTCACAATCAATTTTTATTTGACGCTCACCAAGACCTTTCAAGTCAACCGCTGTTCTAAGCGCGCGCCCAATAAGACGTTGAATTTCTTGCGTTCGACCCGTTTGCTTGCCGGAGGCTGCCTCTCTTTGCGTACGCGTATGGGTGGAGCGTGGCAACATACCATATTCAGCGGTTATCCAGCCCGAGCCAGATTCTTTCAAAAAGGGCGGCACCTTTTCTTCAATAGATGCTGTGCAGAGCACACGCGTTTCGCCAAACGAAATAAGGCACGAACCTTCCGCGTGTTTTGTATAATTCTTCTCAATCACCACAGGTCTCAATTGATAAGGGAGTCTGTCATTAAAACGCATCTGTTGACCTTTATTCTAAAAATGTTTTATTTTCTGAATTACTACATTTTAGTAATCAATGAAAAGCTGTTTTATTTCATGACTTACGAATTAAACGATCGTTCTGTCCAGATTTTTAGAGAAATTGTCATGGCTTACTGTGAGAGCGGGGATCCTGTTGGTTCTCAAACACTCTCAGAACGCCTGAACAGTCCGCTTTCCACAGCCACCATTCGCAATGTTATGGCCCATTTAGAGTCGCTTGGCCTTCTCTATGCGCCACATACCTCAGCCGGTCGTCTGCCGACGGAGGCTGGTCTTCGCCTTTTTGTGGATCACCTTTTAGAGGTTCAATCCTTGGAAGAGCCAGATAAAATCTATCTCGACAGTTTATGTACGCTTAAAGGATATAATTTCGAAGAGCTTTTAGAGAAAACAGGATCCGCCCTTTCAGGGCTTTCCAAATGCGCGAGCCTCATCTTTGTGCCAAAGTCAGAATCCGCTTTAAAACATATCGAATTTGTGCGGTTAGATTCCAACCAAACACTTGTCATCATCGTCACGGATGACGGCAAGGTAGAAAATCGCCTCCTTCAATCGCCTGCTGATTTAAGCCCGTCCATCCTTACAGAAGCGTCAAACTATCTTAACACCACCTATGCTGGAATGACCCTATCTGAGGTAAAAGAAGCATTGATCAAAGAACTAAAACATCAACGCACAACGTTTACCACACTTATGTCTCATATGATTGAAGCCTTAAATCCCCAACAACAAAGCACATTAATCATCAAGGGACAATCCCATCTCCTCAGTGATTTGGGCCATATGAATGATCTACAAAAGTTGAGAGTCTTATTTCAAGAGCTTGAAGCAAAAGAAAATCTTATCCAGCTCTTAGATGCGTCTATCCATGCAAATGGCGTTCAAATCTTTATAGGCTCTAACAATCCAATTGCAAGTTTAACAGAAAGCTCTATGATGATAACGCCGTGTAAAAACCATGATCTCAGCGTGATTGGTGCGCTTGGCGTCTTCGGGCCGAGACATCTTTACTACAG
>JBQCDM010000141.1:0-5728 GCA_051961235.1 Nucleicultricaceae bacterium (SeqCode) | reverse complement strand
CAGATCTTTTAAAAACACATAACAACCAAGTGTATTCTCGTATTGAAGCGCTTCTGGAGGAAAAAAAATCTCTTGAAAAAACCATTAAGGACTTAAGAGAAAAACTCCTCTCCGGTTCAAACGAGGCTGGATCGATAAAAACCATCAAAGGTGCCAAGCTCATGGTCAAAGATGCTGGTGACACACCCACACATGAACTCAAATCACTCGTTGACCAATTTAAAGCGCAAATTAAATCAGGTGTTGTGGTCGCAACATCAGGTGTGGATGAAAAAATCTCCATTATCATAGGCGTCACTTCAGATTTAACAACTAAGTTGAATGCTGTTGAATTTGCACGATTAGCCGCTGAATTACTGGGTGGCAAAGGCGGCGGTGGTCGCCCTGATCTTGCTCAAGCGGGTGGGACAAATAAGTCAAACTTGAGCAAAGTTATTGAAGAAATTGAAAAAAGAATTGAAACCAGCCTATAAATTTTTTAACCATTAAAAAATAAAGCATATTAAGTATTAGGAGTACCTTCATGAAAAGAGTCTTCGGCGATCTTTCGGGCACTATAAAAAAAAACCAAATATAAGAAGTCATTCCCCACATTTCGCCCAATCAAAGACTTCCTGAAATTACGCTCAAAGCGACTCTTCTCAGCATTGTACTTGCTATTGTTATGGCGGGATCAAACGCCTATTTGGGACTTAAACTCGGCATCACTGTCACAGCCACAATTCCTGCAGCCGTTATTTCGATGGCTATTTTGAAATTTTTCAGAAACTCTAACATTCTTGAAAATAATATCGTGCAAACGGCAACATCCGCCGGTGAAGTGATTGCAGCCGCTGTTGCCTTCACACTGCCAGCACTCATTATGATGCAATATTGGACAAGCTTTCCTTTCTTTCTCACCACAGCCATTGTTGTGGTTGGAGGGCTTTTGGGTGTTCTTTTTTCCATCCCCTTAAGACGCGCTTTCATTATTGAGAATCCTTTAAAATTCCCAGAAGGTATCGCAACCGGTGAAGTTCTTAAGGCTGGTGAAGCGTCTACAAAAGAAGGCGCACGTGATCTCGTGTTTGGAGGACTGCTTGCTGCTACTGCTAAATTTGCACAATCTGGACTGATGATTCTTGAAGAAAGCGCTCATTATTGGACATCCTCGGCACGTACAGTTTTTGGTTTTGGAACAGGCCTCTCTTTGGTGATGATTGCAGCAGGTTACATCGTTGGTATCGAGGTTGGTGTTAGCATGTTGCTTGGTAACCTTGGCGTCTGGTGCATGGGTGTGCCCTTGTATGGCTATTTATTTGGCGTTCCTGAAGCTGGTTCTTCATACGAAGCCGCTATTACTATTTGGAACAGCAAACTGCGCATGATTGGTGTTGGTGCTATGATTGTAGGCGGTATTTGGACGATTATCCATCTCATCGAGCCCATTAAAAAAGGGGTTATCTCCTCAATTGATATGTTGAAGCATCTCAAACTCAATGAATCACATAAGATTAAAAGAACCGATTTTGATATTCCGGTCACTTATGTTATTGCAGGTGTCTGCGTACTTATGGTTCCTTTATTTTTCATCTTTCACTATATTTTGGGAGAATCTAATCTAGGACTCTCACCAATGCTTTATTGGGCAACAGTGACAACAGTAACCATCTTTACCTTGGTTGTTGGATTTATTGGAGCCGGTATTGCGGGCTATATGACAGGTATCGTTGGTTCATCCAACAACCCTCTTTCTGGGGTTACCATTATGGCTGTGCTTTCCATTTCCTTTATTTTATTCTTCCTCTTGAGCACTCAAATTAATTTCCATGCAGAAACGGGTAAAGCTTTGGCAGCAGCCGGTATGACCATTATCATCGGTGCCGTTATGGCAAACGCTGCTGCGATCAGTGGTGATAACCTACAAGACCTGAAGGCAGGACAAATCGTCGGTGCCACACCTTGGAAACAACAGGTCATGCTGATGCTTGGTGTTATTGTTGGTGCTATAGCCATCACGCCTATTTTGCAGGTGCTCTATGAAGCTTATGGTATTGGCAACTCATTCCCCCGCGAAGGCATGGATCCTGCACAAGCACTTGCAGCACCAAAAGCCGCAATTATGGCAGCCATTGCTCAAGGTGTTTTTGAACAATCCCTTGATTGGACCATGATTTTTATTGGTTTTGGGTTGGCCGTTGTTGTGATTGCTCTTGATACTTATTTGAAGAAAAGAAATTCAAAGTGGTCGTTTCCAGTTCTTGCGGTTGCTCTTGGTATCTATATGCCACAAGATATTATCGTGCCGCTCGCATTTGGTGGATTAGTGGCCTACTTTGCAGACCGTCGTCTTAATAAGCAACGTGCTGATCTGAATGTAAACTTTGAAGAAGCTGAATCTTATGCACGACGTCGCGGCGTTCTCTTCTGTTCGGGCCTCATTGCAGGTGAAGCACTCGTTGGTATTTTGATTGCAGCACCGTTTGCGGCATACCAAACAACGACACTCTTTAAAATTGCTCCAGAAGGCTTTGAATCCATGGCCGTATTTTTGGGGACAATTGTGTTCATTGGGACAAGTTACTACCTCTACCAGATCGGTTCCAATGTAACCCGCAAAAAACGTAAAAAAGCATAAAGCCTATCCACAAATATAAAAAGGGGCGATACAGATCGCCTCTTTTTTTTGACTCTTGCTGTATTACGTGAATTTAGGTATCACAGCGACTCATAAAGCATCAAAAGATCCAGGGTTCCATAAACAATGTATTTTGATTTTATTACTTTCAATCATGATCCCTCCAAGCAAACATCGAAGATTCATCATAAGCTTCAAGGTTTGGAGGCATTTTATATTGGATCCCCTGCATTTGAGCATCAATCTATTGCCGTATACGTCCTGACCGATGAAACGCGCATTGATTCAACCTATCAACTCCTTCGTTTTCTTAATCCCTCAAAAGAGGTTTTGGTCTTTCCGGCTTGGGATGTTGTGCCTTATGATCGAGCTTCTCCTAACCGCGATGTTATGGCGGATCGCGTTCAATTGCTTAATAAACTCTGCAGCGAGCGTCACTACCCTCTCATCATTTTAACGACGATCAATGCGTTGTGCCAAAAAATCCCTCCCCTTCCACGTTTTAAAAATGGCCCTCTGTTATTGCGCACAAACGATACAATCCATCTGGAGCAGACCGTACAAGCATTCACGTCTAAGGGATATCGTCGCGTTGAAATCGTACGAGAACCGGGAGAGTTTGTCGTTCGAGGCAGTATTCTTGATTTGTTTCCTGCAAGCGACGTATCTGCTTATCGTTTAGATCTTTTTGGAGATACCATCGAGACGATTAAAACATTTGATCCAACAACCCAACGCAGTATCGAGGTCATTGAACACATTCAACTCACCGATACATCCGAGTTACAACTCACCGATGACACCGTGCGCCGTTTTAGACAACGATTTGTCGAACTTTTTGGAACATCTGCTGTCAAAAGTGAACTGTATGAATTGATCAGTGCCTTTACGCCTGTCTTAGGGATGGAGCATTTACTGCCTCTTTTTTTTGAGCAGCTTGATACATTTTTTGATTTTCTACCAGAGGACGCCCTGTTTTTCTTAGACGAGCAGTGGCAGGATGCACTGGGTGCAAGAGAAGAACTTGTTTTAACCCATTACCAAGCACGCCAGCAGGATATTAATATTACCCAAGATGCTTCTCTCATCTATTATGCGGTTCCTCCCACGCTTATGTTCTTACCAAAAGAGGATTTGGTTAAAAAAATTCATACCTTTAAGACGATTCAATTTGATCGTTTCCGTCAGACATTTGATGAAGAAGCCATTGATTCGCCTTTACGTTTGACACTCACACCAAAATTCTCAACAAAAAAAGACAGCGAACATCTCTATGAAAATCTGATCACCTTTATTCGAGAGCGGCAGTCAAAAAACAAAGATATTATATTATGTTTCCCATCTCCAACCGCTCAAACAACCATACTTCATGCCTTTAAAAGCCAGAACCTATTTATTGAAACAATTGATTCTGTCAATGATTTGCCTAAGCGCCCTAAAGGCAAACTCTATATGTGCCCTCTTTCCTTAGAACAAGGATTTGAGGCAAACCATTATATTTTTCTGACAGAAGAAGATGTTTTTGGTGAAAAGCTAGCGCGCCCTTATAAACGCAAAAGAAAGGCGAGCCTTTTCATCAAAACCTTTCAATCTCTTTCTGTTGGCGATTATGTGGTGCATCAAGATCATGGTATTGGCCGTTATGATGGCCTCATAACACTGATGATTAACAACCTGCCACACGATTGTTTAAGGGTTGTATATGCCAATGACGATAAAGTCTTTGTACCTGTTGAAAATCTGGAAGTTCTGACGCGTTACGGCAGTGACGACACGGTTGTACAACTAGACCGATTGGGTGCTGCCTCATGGCAGACTCGAAAAGCACGTGTGAAGAAAAACCTTCTGGAGATCGCCGATCAACTCGTCAAAATTGCAGCCCAACGTAAAGCACAACATGCCCCTATTTGCTCTCCCTTATCTGGGCTTTATGATGTATTTTGCGGCCAGTTTCCCTATGTTGAAACAGACGACCAGCTACGTGCTATTGAAGAAACGCTGCAAGATTTGGAATCTGGAACACCGATGGATCGTCTTGTTTGTGGTGACGTTGGATTTGGAAAAACAGAAGTCGCCATGCGCGCCGCTTGTGTTGCAGCGGTTAATGGCTACCAAGTAGCACTTTTAGCGCCAACAACACTTCTAGCGCATCAACATTATAAAAATTTCGTGAAACGATTTGAAGGGTTTGCGCTTAAAATTGAACAGCTCTCAAGACTCACTCCCAAAAGTGCGATTCCCCTTATCCATAGCGAAGCTGAAAGAGGAAGCACGTCTGTCGTCATTGGCACCCACAGCATCCTCAATAACAACCTTCGGTTTAAAAATCTAGGACTCGTCATTGTTGATGAGGAGCAGCACTTTGGTGTTAAGCAGAAGGAAAAGCTGAAGAAACTTTACCCCAATATTCACGTATTGGCTTTGTCTGCTACGCCCATTCCACGCACATTACAACTTTCCCTCTCGGGCGTACGTGACCTCAGCATTATCGCAACACCGCCTGTTGATCGCATGTCTGTGAATACCTTTGTCCTACCTTTTGATGCACTCATTATCCGTGAAGCCCTCATGCGCGAAAAGTATCGTCAAGGTCAGTCCTTTTATGTCTCTCCCCGCATTGAATATTTAAATACGCTTTATGAGACATTACAAACGCTGATACCTGAGCTTAAAATTGCAGTTGCTCACGGACAAATGCCTGCCAAACATTTGGAGAAGGTGATGTTCGATTTTCATGATAAAAAATACGATGTGCTTCTCGCCACCAATATTATTGAATCTGGTCTTGATATCCCAACCGTCAACACCATTATCATTGATCGCGCTGACCTTTTTGGATTGTCTCAGTTGTATCAATTGCGCGGACGGGTTGGACGTTCAAAAACAAGAGCTTATGCTTATCTCACCATACCCAATCAAAAGCTCATGAGTGAAAAGTCTTTAAAGCGTCTTGAAGTTATGCAATCCCTCGATACGCTCGGTGCTGGGTTTCAGCTCGCTAGCTATGATATGGATATTCGAGGTGCTGGTAATATCCTTGGAGAAGCGCAATCAGGTCATGTTCGCGAAGTAGGCGTTGAATTGTATCAACAACTCTTAGAAGAAGCCGTC
>JBQCDM010000140.1:0-6439 GCA_051961235.1 Nucleicultricaceae bacterium (SeqCode) | reverse complement strand
ACAAGGCCTTCTTTAAACTAACAGGATGGGAGAAACGTGGCATACTAACATTAACAATAACAATGAAAAGGAGAAGCATATGAAAACATTAGCAACCCAGATCTATCCATCCTTCACAAAAGTACCCTTAACGATTAAGCGGGCTATCACTGACTATCTTTATAAAAACGACATGTTTCTCATACATCTTGATGAAGATATGGCTTTACTCCTCCCCCATGGTTCACCTAAAAATAATAATGATGAGGAAAGAAATGTCCATAAATGAAGACTTTATCGAAGATTTTGGGAAGATCTTAAAAAAGTATCAAATAAGGATGGAAGTTATTTTCCAATTAACAGAATCAAGTGTCTACGATGACCCCAGCATTCTTGAAAAACTCAAACATCTCAATGATCTCTTTCAACAAGCAAAGGATATTTTTAGTGATCTTAAGCTCACGAGAGATGAGGAATGGGGTATTATTCATAACAAAGCTATTCAAATTTTGAATGCACTTAAGACATCATTTTACGATGTCTTAACGGCACTGAAACCAACGATGCCTATACAATCGGCAAACAATTAACTCTGTTGGGTGAGGCGATCGGAATGATTTCTATCCCCACCCTATTCGTCAGAAAATCCCTCACCTAAAACAATCTCCACAAATGATGATGCGATCATTGGTCAATAAAGTAGCTTCAGCCTTCTTGGCACATCTTGGTTTTCATACCATTATTAAATTTGATTAATACTTAAACTATTAATTTAGCTAAAAAATTCGCATGCTAGGAGAGCAATAAACTAACAACAAGGAGGATCACATGCAAACGGCAGGCACAATGCAGTCATTCTATATGGCTCCAAGTTCAAAAAAGATCCCAAAAGATGATAGGCATCAACATACTAAAGCCCTAAAAGAGCAAAGCCTTCAAACAGACAAAAAACAAATTCCTTTTATTGCCCCCTCTCCTTTTATCTTCTGCATGACGCATACTTATGATCAACACAGAACATCCAACCGGCCATACATTAGACACATGAAAGCTCTCTATAGCCCATTTCCCTTTAGAATAATGATTGAGAGATCTTCCTCTCATCAATGCGAAGATGAAAAATGTAGCGTAGCCGAGACGCATCGTTTAAGGAATCTCAGTAGAAACCAAAAAACGCCTCTCCACTCTTTACACCCTCCTGCTTTGAATCCTCTAAGATCGTCCATGTGTCAATCTTGATTAAACGATATCCTTGAAGTTAAACACCTGTCCAACCTTAGATTTAATGCTATTATTCTCATTTTAGCAGAAACAGTATTCAGCTTTAAACTATAGGACTTAGAATAAAAGTAAGATAAGTATCGTGAGCATCTACATATCTAGGAGCAAAAAAACTCTTAAGTTTGAGTACTGCAAAAAAAACGTTTAAAATATTTGGAGGACATGAGCACGACGCTATGTTTGGAGCTTATAAAATGAAAAAAATAACAACACATCGCTCATCTAGGCCTAGTTTGCTGCATAAGTTGTCTCTTCAAGAAGAGCTCAAGCAATTAAAACACGTCATTCAAAGTGTCCCGGCCTCTATGGCTGTTTTCGATAATCATCTGCGGTTTATCAGTGCAAGTGATCGCTTTTTTGAAAATTCTCCCCTTAAGAAAGAATCTGTAAATCGTGGCGATTATTGGTACGATCTTGTACCTGACATGCCTTTAAAGTGGAAAAAAATACACCAACGTTGCCTAAGTGGTGAGCGTCTTAAATGTGAGGAAGATGCATTTTATCGAGAGGATGGTACGCTTGAATGGTGGCGCTGGGAGGTTGTCCCTTTGTTTACAGTGCATCAGAAAGTGGAAGGCATCATTCTCTTTGCTGAAAATATTACGCATCAAAAAAATACAGAAAAAAATCTTCGTCACATGGTGCATTTGCTTAACGCCTCCAATGCGACCTTATCAACCTTTGCACACGAATGCGCGCATGATTTATGTGCGCCACTTCGCACCCTTTCAAATTTTATTGATTTATTAAAGGAGTGTTTAGCAAAGAATCCGCAACAAGCCTACGAGTATGCTCAACAAATCAAGCAGAATGCCTCGTACATGACATCGCTCATTAAAAAAACGCTCGAGTGTTCTCAAGGCGATACTCAAAACATTAATGCTAAATGGTTTTATCCGAGTGAGGTCATAACAGATTTGACAACCGTTCTAAAAGACGACTTGAGCCATTCGGGTGCTGAAATCGTTTGGACAATGAATTATCCTGTTTATGCCGACAAAGTTCTCCTAAGCCAGGTCTTTCAAAATCTTATTATGAATGCTCTAAAATATACGACTGATGTTCGGCCTCATATTAAGATCGAACTCTTTGAAACCGATACTCATTGGGTTTTTCACGTTAAAGATAATGGACCTGGCATTAGTGACGATCAACGAGAACGTATTTTTGAACCCTATGAGCGTGGCTCAAATGATGTGATCTCCACGGGCGATGTAACGTCCTCTGGACTTGGTATTGGGTTGTATAAATGCAAGAAAATTATTGCCTCTCACGGTGGTCACATCCGTGTTCTTCCGGAAACAGAAGGAGCAACGCTTGAATTCACAATTAGAAAACCCGAATGGAAAATAAAAAATCTATAAATTGCTTTAATTATTTGAATTTGTGATAAAAAATGTAAGAAAAAAATTTTCTTTTATTGTTGACAATCTTGAAAGAATTTCCATAGAATCTGCACAGGGGGGCAGGATTAAGTTGGTTTTAAATATTAACAAATTGGGCAGTTTTTTGAATTTGGATGTTGCGAAGGACATTGGATTCGTCGCATTTTTACAGCCAATGCTCGTTCACTCTTTTGAACAGCAAGCAAAAGGGCTTCTCCCACAGAATTCCTACCAAGCTAGTATCAACCTTCTCAAAAAAATGCTTCCTTTTTTCCCGATCAAAATGGCCCTGATCGATCTGGAAGGAGAGCTCGTTAGCGCAACATCTCTTTGGGCAAACGACCCGCTTGCAATGCTCATTAGTAAAGACATGAACATATGTTTAAATCACAACAGCACACTCCCTTTTCATGAAACCCTATCAAAATATATACATGCCGTTCTTAATGGGGAAATAATCAAAGATAATTGTATGGAATGGAAAACATCCGACGGTTCTCTTCGGTGGCTCAAAGTTGAAATGCAACCATGGATGAGCTCTAAAGTAAGCGTTGGCGGTATTTTGATTTTCATTGAAGATCTAACAGATTTAAAAAAACAAGAAGCCCACTTAACTGATCTCGAATGTTTTGCTTATATGTGTCCTCACGACTTAAAGGCATCCGTCAGAATTTTGAACAGTTTTTTGACACTTCTTAATGAGTATCGAGGCTCACGCAAAGATGAGATAGAAAAGGAATACTTCGAGTTTTTATTTGAGGCGCTTCGCACGTGCAATGAAATTATCGAGAATTCGCTCCGATCATTAGCGCCCAATGATTTAAAAATGGATGTGAAAATTATCAACCTAAAAGATGTTGTTGATTCGGTCCTACATTCCATTCAACCGCTTATTCATGAAAAAAGAGCAGATATCACAATTAAAGACCTCCCCTTCATTAAGGCGGATTTTGTGCTCATGAAACGCATCGTCTTAAATCTTATCACGAATTCACTAAAGTTTTCTGAACATCCCCGCATTGAAATATATGGCACCACCACGCATGATTACACAACTTTTTGCGTACAAGACAATGGCATGGGGATTCCTAGTGAAATGCATTCCAAAATTTTTGAAACCTATTCGAGAGGTGAAACCATAGACACCTCAAGCGCAGGATTGGGGTTAAGCTATTGTCGAAAAGTATTAGGCTTTTGGAGCGGTGAAATCTTTGTGCAATCAGAACCTGGAAAAGGAGCACTTTTCACATTAAAGTTTCCTAAGCCTTCTTAAGAATTCTACTTTTAGTTGCAATTAAATGTGACTTTCTCATAGGAAACCGTAACAGTATTATCTAGAAAAATATAAAGAGTTAAAAGGAGGTGTATAAATGTCACAGAAGATTTCAACCGATAGTACAACAGATTATATCGACGTGTACTTAGGCCGAAAATTGAAAGAGTTTCGGCAACGTGTCAATTGGACGCTGAATGATTTAGGCGGACGCGTGGGATTATCACATCAACAAATTCATAAATACGAACAGGCTCAAAGCAAAATCTCGGCAAGCATGTTGTACCATTTTGCGCAAATATTTAACACAAGCCCAACATCGTTTTTTGAAGGCTTTGAACCTTTAAGCAATCAGATCCAAATCGATACAAAAGATTTGATCCATGGCATAAAAAAACAATCCATTAATTTGCTTTTGGTTGAGGATAATCCAGGTGATGAGTATTTGGTACGCAAGGCACTCTCTAAATCTCACAACACATTTAACATTTATCAAATGCACTCTGGCGAAGACTTGCTCGATTTCCTAAAAAATCGTCAAATTCATCCATTCCCGCGCCCTGACATCATTTTACTTGATCTCCATTTACCAGGCATCAGCGGTCATGACGTTTTGCGCGCCATAAAACAAGACCGAGACATGCAAGAGATTCCTGTTTTGATTATGACCAATAGTCTTAACAAAATGGATTTGATTAAGTCTTATAAAAATTTTGCAAGTGGCTATATATCCAAATCTTTTGAATATGAGATTTTTGAAAATTCTCTTCTAAAAGCTTTAGATTATTGGGTTGATGCTGTTATTTTGCCTTCAGCAGAATAACATTATGTTTGAAATTTACTCTTCCTTTCTACTTAGAAAATAACCATAGGGAGACTACACTGTCTTTAAGAATTTCGAGATCAAGAGATAAGAAACTCAAGAGATAAGAAACGGCTTAAAACAGAGGAGAGACACATGTCAGTTATAGATTACCTCAATGATGATTATGATGCACTTTACAGTACATTGAATGAGTTGGATCAGCTCATCGAACAAGGTCATTTGAAACGTAAGGAAACAAAAAAAGCCTGGCTTAATAAGCTTAAGATTGGGCTGCGAATTTATCTCTATGCCAGGAGCGCTCTACTTGCTCGTTTCAACACCATTCTTCCTAGTAAAATGTGCTTTAATAGCCAAATTCAAAGCAATTATCGACTGATTGAGGCTATTACCAATGAGCTCTCAAATCAAATTTGTCCGCTCGATGTTTGGATACAAAAAGCCATCATCCTTAAAAAATTTACTGAAGAAAACTTAAGGCATGAAAAAGACATGCTTGATACAGTGATGAGAGACAATTGTGATAATGAAAGCCTCGATTTAATGGGCACATCATATGCTCAAAACCGTATGGATCTTTATTCCAACTGGCTTTGTGCTTAAACTTTTATCCTCAAAAACATAGAGGCAAAACTCCAAAGCAATCATTTTATTGCAAACGTAGATCGTTTTCTCATTATATTTTGAGCGCGCATTTGAGAAATAATGAGAGATGAGCAGGCGTCTTAAGTCGATTTTCTTCTTTTTATAGATCAACACGTTTTAAAATATTTACACCTACGTGGTGCGAGTGAGAGAACCCCTTGCACTTCATTTCAGGGACCTATAGAGGCCAATTATTGATTGACCATTTCTGCAACACACGTCGTTCCTGCCATGTCATTTAAAAATGTAATGCGATAATTTTTATCAACACTAAGATGCTTACAAGAATCGCCTAAACTAAATGGATTGGTGTCTCCCTTAATGGAGTAAAAAGACTTTCCATGAAGCTTTTCCGCCGTGACTGTAAAAGAATAATGATATTCAGCAGGAATCACTTGGGCATAGAATCGAATATCCTCTCTTAACGTTTCACCTTCTGCTTGAATACGTATTTTTAAATTTTTTTTATTTTCATTAATCACACGGATCGTCCCGCCCTCAGCAGATGATGCCATCATGTATAGTGATGATAGAAGACTGCACACTAGAAAAGCTTTATTCATGGGTTTTCTCCTACTTTTATAAAGTACACTTCATGATCACATGCCACATACCGCACAACCAGTTGATTTTACTTTGACTTTTCCATGTGCCTTCGGGCAACATTCATAAGGTCTAAAAAGATATCAATCTGGGCTCTTCTATGAGTTGAGCTTCCATATCTGCAGAGATTCTTTCCTATTGCGCCGTTATCATATGATTCTGAATCTTTATCTTTCTTACCCGCTGAAATATCTGAATTTATTAAATTCTTTTGTAAACGAGCGTTTACATATAGAGCGTCTAAGCTTATAGTTAAAGATATGGATGAGTTAATAATGAGAAGCAAGATACAACACATGCTCCCTCTTCAGGTCCCTTGGCCATTTAGACTTTTAAACAAGCAAGATCGTTGTTTAATTCAACATCTTCTTGATCAGATGCAAGATTTCTTCTTGTTGTGTGAAGGGCAAAAAGGAACAGCGGAGGATTTATTAACCGCCTGTCCTGAAG
>JBQCDM010000139.1:0-3091 GCA_051961235.1 Nucleicultricaceae bacterium (SeqCode) | reverse complement strand
GGACCTGTTGCGCAAGCATCCTTTGAGTCTGGAAAGATTAAAGGATTCAACGAGGAAGATTCCGTTCCTGGACTTACGCTCAAGTTTTGGGATCAGAAAACACGCTCATTAACAGGTGGGCTAGGTTGGGAAGCGCGTTATAAGTTAGAAGGGTATAAAATCTGGGGAAGAGCCATGGGCATGATAGAAAGCCGCCCTAGCCGATTTGTAGATGCTCGTGTTGCAACATTGAATACAACGCGCTTTGGTATGGAAATACCAAAACTTAAAGCACGTCCTTGGGCCTATGTTGAGCTGGGCTGTGATCGTATGATGAATGAGCGCATACAGGCAACAATTGGCCTTTCAGCAAATCTTTTTCGTCAAATGCAAGCAGGAACAACAGCGCACTCTCTATCAGTGATGTGCAAGGTTACCTTCTGACGATAAAGATGGAAAGAGGCGTGGAATAGAATCGCGCCTTGTTCATCTATTCCACTTTTCTTTAGATCATTCAGTTTATTGATGGGGTTCTTTTGACAAAAACTCCTGCTTCAGCTTCTCAAGATCAGATGCCATAAATTGACTATACGCGATCTGATCTTTTGTTACACTAAGCCCAACCGTTGCCGTGTTTGAAAAAAGCACCTGATAAGATGGCAATAAACGACGTAATCCGTTCAATAAATGATACGCGTAAGGACAATAGTGGCCGCTCTCATTATTGATATAGACGATGTGGCCATCCTTAAATTGTACTTCTCCTGCAGAAAAGACGTTCTCGCCTTTGCAAAGTAAGGGGTGAACCGTACGCGTTGAAAACTCTCTAAAATCAACACCATATTTATTTTTAGCAATTTCATGCAGTTTAGTGTTATCTATTGTTGCCATTAATTCAGAGCGTTCGCCTGGGAAAACATAAAGCTTACCATCCTCAGGAATGGCGTATAAATAAACACCGTCCTCTATCAGAGGTCGATCTTGGTGAACAAAAACTGTGTTAAAGGCTTTATCTTCTCTCACCTCGACCAACATATCAGATTGAGGTATGGCGTGTCTTAAATCGATCGATACCTCAGACATATTTTTATTCTCTAGCCACATAAAATAAGGAGGCACCTTTTTGTCACGTTTAACCTCTGGAAAGAGCTCATCGTAGCGTTGACTAACCTCATCAGATAATGCTTTATGATACCATTCTTCCCGTTCGACCCTTTCAAACTCTTCCGCATTCACGTTAAGAAGATGCATTACTTTCTGAAGCTTAATTTCAGGATTGATAAAGGAACCTTCGTATAATTCGGAATACTCATATTGATAGGGAAGATCTCGACTTTCAGGATCCAGGTCAGCATAAATCTCAGAGGTTTTAAGGGATCTTCTGAGCTCTTCAGAGGAAGTCGTCCTCTCATCATGTGGGATAAGGTGACGGCGATGCTGCTCAGCTTTAAGTGCCCCCTTCAAACGATTCAAATATTCTGATTTATTTTCCGCGTTAACCCCCAACTCATGAAGCAGATCAGTCTCTTCTGGCGTAAACGTATAAGCACCATCACCTTCTTTAGAAAGAAGAGCTGCTGCTTTACTTATTTTCAACAAAATAGAAATCCGTTCATCCAATGTAGCTTCATCTTTTTTATTGAAAGCATGATAAGCCTCGACCAAATGTTTGAGCGCAATAATGCCTGGGGTTAAAGGCAATTGTCTTTTTACCTGCGCTTGTTTGGATTCTGCGATATGTGGTAAAGCAGCAAAAAGGGGACGCATTACATCCGCGTTGCTTGTTTCATCTTTAAAATAGTATCGAGCAGACCTCACATCATGCCAGCTTTGATCTAGTTTGGGCTTAGGCAAAGAAAGAACTTCTTCGCCAAATACAAAGCCTTGACTTAATAAATCATCGATGACGTCCGCATGCGTTTTTAGAAACTCTAAGCGTGCTTTAAAGATATTCTGGAAGATCTCTCCCATATCCGCGTAGAGGGAGAAGTATTTTTTTAGGGAATTCGAATTTCCATCTGTCAGTAACGTTCGAGGCGTTTGAGCACTATGAGGAACGCGATAAAATGCAACAGCTTCCCCTATTCTATCCATATAACTCTGATAAACCTTAAGATACCATGCAACAGGTTTTCCAAACGATTTAGCCCTTATAAGTCCAAGATTTCCCATGTTGAGATGCAATCTCACTTGATAGGGAACCGCCTCTAAAGCGCCATAAGGAAGATCTTTGTCCGGAGACCAGTTGGAGAGAGGAAAAAGGGCTTTGGTGCATTCACTTACCTGATCATCATCCTTAGCTAATCCATAAAGAAATTGAGTCCTAAAGCCAATATCCATACTGCTCGAATACCAAGTATTTGAGACAGAGTTCTGATTCAGTAATAAAGCTGATTTTAAATAATGACTGAGTGCGCCAATCGTATCTTCTGGTGAAATCTTTGATTCCCGAAAGTCTTTCCAGCGTTGAGAGAACTTTTCTTGTTCCACCTCATCTGGAATCAAAGCACAAAGCTTTTGAACCTCTTCGTTATTTTGCTCACCATACAGATCATCCAAATTAAAGTACTGATTGAAAAATGCTTTATCGGCAGGCCGAAGACAATTGTAATATGATAGCGCACGTGTTTGAAGCGCTTTGGGGTCATGATAATCCTCATATGCTATCGTTGTAGCACACAAAGTAGTGGCATGAAGAAGGAGAAAAAGCGAAAGAGATTTGATAAATTTTGCGGGCATTTTAATGATGAACTCCATAGATTGTTCACTAATGATAAAATTGACTGATAGAAAAATAACTAAAACATCTCTTTGAATGCAACAACAAAAAATATTGCCTATATTATAATTTTGTTTTTTATAATGATTTTTCTAAGCCTCCATTTAAAACACCACTCTTTTTTGACTCACAGTAGAAATATTAGAAACCTTATGATTAGAAGGTGTTTTAAGGCACAGATAGTATTCTGTTTAGAATTACACGACCTTTAAACTCACAATATTTCTGGATTCTTTGTACGCTTAAAGTGATGCTCCATATTATTTAATCATATGATGGAGGAAACTATGAAAAAGCAAGGTCATTGCATAACACAAGCATTACCTAAAAAAC
>JBQCDM010000138.1:0-13364 GCA_051961235.1 Nucleicultricaceae bacterium (SeqCode) | reverse complement strand
CAGCAGGATTTATTGCGACGATGACTCAATTTAGGAACCAACTCTTTACACCTGCGATGCGTTATAGCTGCATTGCTTTTTGTTATGTTGTTGGAATGGCAACACTCGGCGGCACAGTACCGCTCGTTGCGACATACCTCATTAGTATCACAGAAAACACTCTTGCTCCCGCCTATTACCTTATGAGTATATCTCTGTTGGGACTCTTGGTTATCGCGCTCTCTTTTAAAGCTATGAAAACCAGCGATAGAATGGACTTGTCGAAAAGCGCAGACTCCATCAAGCATTCATCAAGGCAACAGAAAGTTGCTTAGCTTTTATGTTTAAGATGCTGCGCGGTCCATTCTTTTGGATATTAACAAAAGATAGCTTATAAGAAAGCTAAGGTGCAGCATTAAAACTAAGAAGAAGAGAAAAAGACAATCAGCTGCAAGAGGTCTGGTCTCGATTTGTCAAGAGTATGAACCAACTTAACAGGAGGTGTTAACTTATCAACACCTGGGGTTCACCAGGAACTATAGCAATGCCTATATCAGATTGAGCCGTCATCAACGCTATCAATGAAGAGGTTGCGTGTAATAAAATTAACAACAACGCCACCTCGGAGGTCCCCTTGAAACGTTATTGGAGCATTAAGACCCTATGCAAGCGAATTGTCGATATTAAAATAGCGCCTCATTTTAAGGCCCGGCCTCCTCTGACGGCTTAAGATGGATAACGCCCGGACAGGAGTCGTGTATTAAGCCAGAGTACGATGGACAAATAACAGTATCTCGGACAAATTATTGGGATGGATCTAGACGAGTTTGCGACATTGTCTAAAAACCAACAAGATCCGGATCAAGAAGGCTGATGATCCTAGCAGATGCAGACTTATAGACTAGGAATGTAGAAATCGTTTTAGAAGAAACCCCTAACAAAGCTTCTTTTTATGTTTAGACAAATTTAAGGTCGTTTTTACGACAAAGACATTATAAGGTCTATAAAAGCCCTCGTTCAAGACAAGCAGTATGCTCATTCTACCCTGAAATACAGCTGCAGACAGTGCCATTGGTTTGCTCGTTCTTAAATTGTCTCCAGATTCCTTGAGTTGGTCAATATTAAAGATGATCAATATGACCTGGCTATCTTTGCTGCCGAACATATCAATAAAACTCGCACGCTCAAAAATATCTTAGGTAGGAATACTCTTTGGCATATGTATTGAAAATTCTGCAGATACTTATCTACTGGGTTTTTGCGCAATGAGCCCAACATTTTCGCGCCCATCAAGCTTGATATGGTCTGGCAATTCATCACGGTCAAATAAAGAGATTTTTTCAATTGTAAAACCAGTTTCGCGCGCTATTCTTCTCAACACATCATCATCTAGAAAATTGAAAAAAGGAGGGTTATCCTCTATAACAGGATGGTTTGTAATTTCTTTTAAATTATCGACCTCACCTGGCCAAAGCATCCCCTCCCCCTTTTTGAGAGCGTACTCTTGCAAATAATTTTCTAAAATTCGAATATAAGGTGAGCTTGCAATAATAAAAATTTTTCCTTCTGGTTTAAGCCATGAATACATTAATTTAAATGTTTTTGTCAGCTCAAACCCTGTTAAAAAATGAAAAACTTGTGATGAATGAATGGCCCCTAATGATTCAGGTGCTAAAGATATTTCATCCGGAATACGCCCACAACAATAATGCACGCGTGATTTTAAGTTCTCAGGCATATGCTCAGCAATAGCATCAAGATGTTCTTGTGCCATATCATTGATAATGACTTCGGCACCGCGCTCAAGCGCAGGAAGGGAAGCGACCCCAAATGCAGCACCAATGTCCAAAACAGGGCCAGGCGCCTTAGGAGCAAAATCCAAAAATGCCTCGCTATATTCTGTTAATTTCATAATTGAATGCCCCATACCATTGAGAGTCTTAACCAATTTTCCTTCTCTCTCAAATTTTTTTAAATCCACAATTATCCTCACTAATTTTCTTAAATTTCTCGCTACGGTTTTCGGGAGCATTTTAACGATTCTAGTGCCAGCACGATTCTTATAAGAGAACAAAGCAACTAAAATTAAATCTAAGCACAATTTTTTATTCTCTTATTTTTCATTTTCTCCTCCAAATAATCACGAAAACCTAAAATCCTTTTGGAATTTTTGAGTTGCTTAGAATAAATATAGTAAAGGTCAATCGTCGGCCCTTGAACGCCGAGATTGATTTCAACAAGACCTGATTCGCCAATGCCGGGGTGTTCCCCCGGAACCGTAATAATGCCCATATCAGATTGCGCCATCATCACACGCGTTTGGGTTGCATTGGCCTGCACATAGGGCTCTCGCATTTTACCTTCAGGCAATCCCGTGGTTAAAAGCCAATTAGAACAGTGATAAGGATGATTCGTATGATCGCCATAACCAATCAATTGGTGACTATCTAAATCACCAACACTTCGAGGTGTTCCAAATTTCTTAAGATATCCAGGACTTGCATAGACTTTTAATTGCATAGTCACCAAGTAGCGTTGAATATAATTAGGATGATTAGGCATAAATGGATGGATCACAACATCAGACTCACACAAATCAAGATCTGGAGCGATGTCGGTTCCTAACAAAATCATGCGAATTTTTGGAAATTTTTTAACAAAATCTGGGATGTGAGGCGCAATATACAACATGGCAACGCCATAGGTTGCTGCGATTTTCAGGGATCCTTGAGGCTCGCTTCCTTCCTCTCGAATTGTATTTTGGGCTCTGTGAACAGAGTCCATCATCATACTCACATGATCAAATAAAATCTCACCTTGCTGAGTAAGAATAACGCCACGCGCATTTCGCTGGAAAAGTTTAGCGTGTAACGCATCCTCAAGACTTCGCACGCTTCTACTCAGCGCAGATTGGCTAATATTTAAGCGCTCCCCTGCGCGGGTAAAATTCCCAACTTTTGCTACGTAATAAAACTGCTTTAATTTATCCCAATCCATATGAAGATCATTCCTTAACCGAATGAGTCGCGTTCATTATTTTTTCCTTACTGACATCATGTTTATCGACATTTCAATTAACTTTCAACCCCTACAAAATAATAAGGATCTATTTTATGAAGAGATTATTGAAAATTCTTTTTATTTTTCTATCAAGAAAAAATCGGAATCTTGTGAAAAAAATGTTTTTTATCAAGAGAGCTATCTCGGACGGTGTTCGTATGCACATGTTTTGCATTCAAAAATGGAAGGCCAAAATCTAACGCAGCCTTTTCATCTTGCCAACTATCCCCCACCATAAGAGTATTTTCAGCAATCACGTCAATTCCACGATATTCTCTCACTAAATCGCGAATAACAACAAACATTCCCACATCCGGCTTTTTAAATCGCCCAACCCACTCCTTGTAACGCGGATCGTTATGGATCTCAACCACCTCAAACACACCTAAAACATAGTTACTCACAACAGCATAGCATTCAACCCCTCCAATTTTAGGGGAAAACACAGCCATTTGTATAGGTAGTCTCCACATAAGCATTTTAAATTTATTAATAACGCGTTGAGGATCAAAATTAAAGGTTTCACTAAACTCAGTTTTACAGCCAGAACAAATGACATTCACCCCTTTATGGCTGAGCATAACCTCTTCAATATGCGGCATAATAACTTTTTCTTTTCCCGCACACTCTTTTTCGGTCACACCAAGGATTGTACCATCGTTGTCCCAAACAATAAGATCAGAATTTTCGTTTGCGATGACTCACTCCTTAAATATTTTTTTAATTAATATCGTCACAAAGCATTTATTAAAAAATCAAACAACAATAACATCTTAAGACATATTTTTTCAATTATCTTATTTATAAAAAATACGCACAATCAATTATTATTAAATTTTCTCTTTATTATTAGTACATTATAAACCATGCAACTTTTATTTATCATCCAAAGAGATTGTGGTCGATCTAAAGGATGCATTATGGTATAATACAATTAGTCTAATGATGAGTTGATTTAGTAATATTCTGAATAATAATAATCTTATAAACTTCAGATAAGAAATAGAAAGATCAAACATTGAAAGTCGCACTTAAGAAAAATAGACATTCTCTCGTTTTTGGCACGGAAAGCCGTGGATCAATTGCTATCATTACAGCCTTTGTTTTCACGCTCCTTGTGGCGGCATTAGCCTTTGCCATAGATCTTGGGTTTATCTACGATCAAAAAAGAGATCTTCAAGTTGTAGGTGACACTGCAGCTCTGTCTGCAGGCTATTCAATCATGGAAGGCAAATCACTAGCAGATGCCACAAATGACGCCTATAGTGATGCACAGCGTAATGGCTTCAACCAATCCATTGCAAATTTTATACTGAACAATCCTCCTGTAACGGGACCAAACGCATCAAATAACAATGCTTTTGAAGTCCTTTTAAAGAGCCCCGCACAGTATTATTTCCTTGGATACTTTCTTTCATCTTTTTCACTCAATACTCGATCTGTAAGTCGATTTGACTTGCTTTCTCTTTGCGCGATGGCGCTTGGATCGGGTACGGGTGATGGTGTCACTGTGATTGGCACGACAAATGTTACATTTAAAAACTGCAGCATATACATTAACTCAATTTCTCAAACAGCTCTAACAGTAAGTGGTTCAGGCTCTCTTACATCAGACACCATTGCAATCGTGGGAAATTACGCCCAAAAAGGAGGCGGCATCATCAACACTTTGTCCCCTATACAAACAGGCGTTCCTCCTGCGCCTGATCCCTATGGCTCCTTGAGCATTCCCTCTTACACAGGAAGCTCTTGTATCGCAACGAACTACTCAACCAGTGGAACAGCAACCCTTTCGCCTGGTCGCTACTGCAACGGCATCACCTTGAAATCAAAGGCTAATGTAACACTGAAACCTGGCACATATATCATCGATCGTGGTAATCTAACCGTTGGAGCTCAGTCAAGCATCTCTGGAGCCGGCGTGACAATCATTTTCACAAGTTCAACCAACAGTAATTACGGCACCGTAAATTTCTCTGCAGGAGCCAAAGGAACGATGAGCGCACCTACATCCGGCGTTTTTAACGGTATTTTATTTTATGGCGATAGAAATTCAACCTCCGTCACCACAAAACTTACAGGCAGTGCCAACCTCAACCTTATAGGACTTCTTTATTTTCCAAGCCAAGCTTTTGAATTTGTCGCAGGCACCTCAACCTCAACCTCAACATGCTTAAAATTTATTGCAAGATCGATTAGTTTTTCTGGCAATAGCAATTATGCAAGTAATGACTGCTCAAACGGCTCAATCAAAGTCAAATCTAATTTAAGGTTAGTTGAATAGACGAGAACTACTATGAAGAAGCAGCATTTCATCAAAGGCACTAGGGGAAGCATCATTGTTGAGTTTGCTTTAGTTATTCCTTTATTTTTTTTAATGCTTGCCGCCGCCGCCGACTTTGGTCTTGTTATGCTGCGTCGTAATGACATCAACATTGTTTTAACGACGGGATTGCATTACACATTATTGAGCAAGGATGTCGTTTCTGTTGAAAATGCTATGCAATCAGCAACATCCATTTCTCACCTCCAAGTAAGCGCTGTTAGCTCTTGCGAATGCGCCAATGAAATTTCCACCTCTTGTACGAACCAATGCACAAATGGATCGACGCCCAAACAATATTTTACATTGAGTGCCGAGACCTTCATTCATCCAGTATTTACAATATTTATTTCTGATCCCTACACCATCAAAAAATCAATCGTAGTGAGATTAAGATGAAAAAAATACACCCGCTCAGTTTTTGGATCAATAATCTAGGTGCAAGCATTCTGGAGTTTGCTATCGTTCTTCCTGTCTATTTGCTCATCGTGTTTGGTATTATCGATTTTGGCTTTTTGATGTGGCAATATGCATCTATTTCGTATGCCTTAAGCAAAACAGAGCGTTATGTGTATATCAACCCTTCTTTGACCAATCAAGAAATTGTAAATTATGCCAATCAACAAGTTATAAATTTTGGTAATGCCATAAACTTTACGGCGTCCTCAACACCAGGCGTGTCTGTTCAGCTTACAGGAAATCTAACGTATTCATTTATAAGTATGGTGATACCTAAATTTCATACATCCATCACAGTGAATTTCCCCTTAAGCACTGCCGCATCCTCATAAAAAATGTGCAACTTTCTTTCCTCGTATTAAAAAAAAATTCATACCGTCTAGAGTGGTCAATTCAAACGATTATTTGACATTTTGTACTTTTTGTCATAATGTTTGGCTGTTTTTATTAAACACATCTTATTGTCGGAGTACATCTTATTATGGCTTTTAAAAACCCAACTGTTTCACTCATTATATTGTCAGGCCTTTTGCTTACAGGTTGTGGAACAACAACACGCACAACAACGGTTTATAGTACGCGCCCCCCTGTTGTAACGTCAAACCAGAACATTATCACGACAACAAAAGCATACAAAAATTACAAGCCTCGATATGCATACGCTCCCTCCTCGAATGTGGCCATTCAACAAAACAATATCATCCATAATAAAGTCGTCAAAAACAAAACCTACAACCAGCCGCACACTTATGGGACCCATTATGTAAATCCAAATGCGCCACACCATACAAAGAAGTCTAAACCTTCCGAGACGTTTTATCCAAAAACACCATCATATCCAGCTCAAGTGCAAACGCCATACCAATATGAGCAAATGCAATTAGAAGAAGCAAAACGTCGCTCACACCAAACTAAAGCGGAAGAAGATCGTTGGAATGAAAGATTGAATGCTGCTGAAGAACACCAGATGCAACAAGCGCTCTTGAATTCTTATGAAACGAAAGCTGCTGAAGATGCCGCACGCGCTGAAGCCAGCAGACAAGGATCTTGGCTTGATTCTTCTGCGCACAGCTCAAAAAATAATAGCATTCAAAATGACAATGCTGCTTTTGTTGATCCGATGCCTTCCTATAATGTGCCTGAAGCTCATGTGGATGCAGCAGCTTTAAAAGCTGAAGAAGAGCGCCAAATGCAGCAGGCGATCGACGCATCTCTTCAAACACAACACGCTGAGGAATTGCAAAGACAAGCAGCTCTCCAAGCTGAAGAAGAGCGCCAAATGCAACAAGCAATCGACGCATCCCTTCAATCTAAAGCTTTAGAAGATTCAATCCACGCGCAACAGTCATTTGCTGCATCTGAGCCACAGCCTGTTGTATTACCTGCAGAAGCTCCAGTAGCTCCTGAACCCGTGGCAGCCTGGGTTCCCAATGAAGGCATGCAAGTTGCAGCCGGCGCAAAACTTATGGAACTCAAAAATCAACGAGGCGGTGCTAGTAATCTTTCTCTTAATGAGATGAATGCGCATCTACAAAAAGAGATGAACTTATCAGAATCTCAAGCATCTGCTGTGCTTGATGAGCTTGGTATAGAATAAAACAAAAAGCCCTCAAAAAGCCGTCTCGATGACGGCTTTTTTCTATTCCACAAATTTTAATACTTTTTTATCTCTCTTTAGAGACAATCTAAGATGCAGCATGAAAACAGATTACATACTTATCATTTTCGTTGAATTGATTTAGTATTTAAATATTACGCACTAAAATGAAGGCATACCATGAAAAGAAAATGGATCTTTCGCTATATTAATTTTTGGCCTCCATTTATAGGTGCTGGTATTCGCGTCAAAAAAATGACCAAAGATTTTCGTCTTTTTGAAGTTGAATTAAAACTAAGATTTTGGAATAAAAATGCTATGGGCACTCATTTTGGCGGATCACTCTTTTCCATGACTGACCCATTTTATGTGCTGATGCTCGCCAATAACTTAGGGCGTGACTATGCTGTGTGGGATAAATCTTCTTCCATTCGCTTTAAAAAACCAGCCCGCGGAAAAATCATCGCAAAATTCTATATATCCCCTGAAGAAATTGAGCGCATTAAGTCTGAAGCTGATCAATCTGATCGTTCAGAGCCATATTTTAAAATTCATTTGACGGATGAATTGGGCGATGTGGTCGCAGAGGTCGAAAAAACTCTTTCAATCAAACTTAAAAGCAAAACAAAACACTGCTGATCATGGATTATTCATGAGCCGTTACATGTTCTTCAATACACTGCTGAACGCCCGTTTTTATTGAATTAATGATCGCTTGTTTAAATGTATCTGTTGTAATTGTCATCGAAAAAGGAACAATAACACTAGCATAGCACCCACCTTCCTTAATGCCACGGCCAAATTGCAATTGAAAGTTGCCAGACTCCCCCAATGATGTAGGGCCCTCATAATCTAAGCGAAGACCTTTAATATCCCCTTTATTTTTAGGATAAACAGAGCCCGTTTTTGAGCCTTTATCAATATAAATATGTTTTCCGTACGTGCCATCCTTCAGCGCATTGGGATGTGAAAACATATGCGCCACCTTATCAATCAATCCATCAAGAAGCGTATCATTTTTTGCTAATTGCGCATTTACAATACATTTTGATTTTGCAGGACATGCAAGAATATTAACAGCCTGTGCTGTGCCAGAAAGCGCAAGCCCAGAGAGACACATCATACTTACAAAAATCTTTGACATATTTTCCTCATCTATTGTCTCGAGTATATGCTAGAGTTTTTTTAGCTTTGATTATCTGCCATTATTGATCTCATAAAAAGAAAAAGCAAGAGAGAGAATCCCTTGCTTTTATTGTATAAGGTGAAAATTCTTAAATTTGTTAGTGCGTGGCGTTCAATGTTACATTTGCGGCTGCATTCAGCATTGCATTTAAAATTTCTAATACTTCTCCCGACTCGCTCGTGAACATTAAGAAATACGCTCCTGAAGCCACAGCAACCAAAAGAACAGGTGCTGCAACCAGCATTTTTTTGCTGGTGACAAAGTCATCCAAGAAATCTTTTAGGGATGCAACCCGGCTTGAAACAAGTGAAACATAGCTCGTTTCATCGTCTATTTCTTCATAAACTTCTTTATATCCCTTAATGATGAGGTTAGCCTTTGCAAGCAATTGCGCCTGTTCTGCTGTGACACCTTTCACCCTCTTCAATTGTGTGATGAGCATCTTCTTATATGGCCCTGATGTATCTTCTTCTTCTGATTGTTGCAACGACGCAAAGGAACACTGGGTGTTTAATACTAATATTGAAATAATAAGAAATAAAAATCGATTTAACATGCTCTTCCCCAAAAGCTTTTAAAACATAAGTAGCGCATCCCTTTGCGTACTTTTTATATTGGATACTCAAATCCATCTTCATACTCTTCAAATAGGTATGAATAGACCATTTTCAAGAGCAATTTTTATTTTATCGCGAGAATAAATTCTGAGGGAATTGCCAATGAACGTTATTTCCGTTATGATAAGGCATATTATAACTAAAGATATGAATATGCACGGCGTTGCCTATTGTACAGCTCATAATTATCGATTCCTACCCCTTGTAGACTGGCTAAAAAGTCGTTTTAAGATTCGGCTCTACCCCGATGTTGCCCATTGTATTCTTGAACAAGGGGATGTTTATTTCTTCAAATATGGATGTGCCGTCTTTTGGAATACACCTGAAAATGTGGCTGACGAGCTTTTGGATGCCATTGCCCTTTTTGAAGTAACCCCGCTTCATAAACGAACCGTAGAAACATTCGATTATGATATTGGTAGTACTACCCTTGTCTCATCAGATGAATTAATTCTTGCCGATGAAACAGATGCCCTCCTGAAGCTTACCTTTTCTTATGGATTTGCCCAATCTGCTAAGCTGTCTCTTTTTGAAGATCGGATTGAACAAGCCATTGAAGGCTCTTTTCCAATTACAGAACAGCTTGCCAATAAAGGCGCTGTGTCTCTCTCTAAACGTGAGATAGGAAGGCGTGTTGGCGCCCTCTTTGTTGAGCGAAGCTCAATTAATCTTGAAAGTAACTTCCTGGATGTACCTGATTTTTTTTGGGACAATACAGAGTACGAACCCTACTATAAACAAATTTCCAAAGAACTTGATATTAAAACACGCACCCAAAGTTTGAACCGTAAATTAGAGATGATTCACGAGCTTTTCCAAATTTTAGGCGATGCCATTAACGCCGCGCATTCCACCAAAATGGAGCTTATTATTATCATTTTAATCTCTGTAGAAGTAGTGTTAGGGCTTCTCCACTTCATTAAGTAAAGTCAATCTCAATTCAAAACTTCGACCATATATAACTGCTGATTCTGTGCTCACAAAAAAAAGCCGGTACTTACGCACCGGCCTCTTTTGATCACACTGATCTTTAACGCGATTAGGATTGTGCAGCTGTTTGAATTGCAGTCAACGTCATCGCTGTAATCGTCGTAATGTTACCCGTTGTACCGAGCAACATCTTAATTTCACTAGCAAGCAGATTATCCAGCTCTGATGCATCTACAGTTGTATTTGATGCTGTGGAATAACCAGTCGCATCTCCAACACGGACGATAATAGCATCCCCATCTGGTGCATAAGCAATGAGTGCTCCTGTTGCAGCATTGAATGTCGTAATACCCGTTAGGTCAAGTGTGTATGTTTTTTCATCTTCAGGCGCAGTTGTACCTTTGATGAGAACTTTAGAATCATCAACAGAGTATGTCACGCCTGTCACATCACCAGCACCAACCTTCACTAGAAAGATTTTTCCTGAATCAGCTTTAGAAGTTGCCACAACGTCAGCCGCAGTAAATCCAGCAGAATCAATCACAACCTTTGCTTGGTTAATAGCACTTTGTTTTAGATTAATTGACGTTGAACCTCCAATAAGCGCTTGATAATCAGCAATCTGATCATTCAATGATGCAACATAAGATAGATTCGTTTGGCTAATAACTTTTGGCATGGCCGACATACCTGATGTAAGGCCCGTTACGATATCTTTTGTGTGATCAAGCTTTGCAGGTTTCACATTAAATTTAATGAACTCGCCAACATCGGTGGTATTATTAAACTTCAACTCGCCCAATGTTGTATCACTGGATGCAACGTTCATAGTATGTGCATTTTGAAGATTAGCTGTAAATGTTGCTGTTGTACCATTTGTTCTTTTTGCCGTGAATGTAAGCGCAGCAGCTTCCGCACCCAGCGTACCAGCTGTTATAGCAGCTGTGCCATCCAAGAACTGACCTTTTGCAGAATAAATAGTTGGTGACAAGGGTGTCGTACTCGCCATTGTGACACCACCTGCAACAGTTGTATAAGTATCCGTTGTTACTTTAAGGAGGAAGTTAATCAAAGCAGCGCGTGTCAAATCACCGGTACCCGTACCTTTTGCCAAAAGAATGCGGAAGATCCATGGACTAGCTGGGCTACCGACGCCATCTCTCGTGTCTTCATTAAAGTCAATGTTACCTGCAGCAGAGTATGTTGCAGCAAGAGCCGCTGTAAAGGTACGAAGAGACCCACCAATGGATGCTGTTACGCGTGCATTGAAAGAATCATCCACTGAAAACAAAACCTTACTCGATGCTGTAACAGCAGATATCACAGCATTATCAAACTTTGTTGACGTTGCCGCTTCAAATTGCTTTAAAGACACGAGGTCTGCCGCCAAGGTTCTGCGAATTGGAGAAATCTTACCTGCTGCTGCAAGAATATTGTCATCTGTTTCAAGAGGATTGACTACTGTTGTTGCTTGCACTGGAAGCGTAAACGCAAAGCACGCACCCAACAAGAGCAGATATTTTTTAGATTGACGCATAGTATTCTCCCTATTGATTGGTTTTGAAATCATTATCATTATGATGAAAGAGTCAAATGGACTCAGACCTTATGCGAGGATAATTTTAATTCGTAAAAAATATGTAAATAAATGGTTAATTAAAATGTATTTTAGATATGATGCAATAAAATAAAATCGTAATAAATACAATAATGACTCATTGTTAATAGTCTTATTAAACTCTTTATAAGAAACCTATTTCATTGTAAAAAATTAACATACTGACTATTGTTCGCTTAACGATCAGCCATTGCCTTCACTCGTTCAGTGGAAAAAGTAGTTGCGACAACACTCTTACCTGCTACAATTAAACTATAAATTAGGAGGACGACCTTCCTCATTTCGGGAAGTAACGCCCAGGACGGCCGGGGTCTATTAGATTAAGGAGAGGCTAATGGCTTGGATTTATCTTCTCATGGCCGGCATTCTTGAAGTTGTTTGGGCTTATTCAATGAAGCAATCCCTTGGCTTTAGTCGCCTTGTTCCATCGCTCATCACATTAATCGTAATGATAGGCAGTTTCTGGCTCTTAGCCATTGCTATGCGTACCATTCCACTTAGCACCGCCTACATTATCTGGACTGGCATAGGTGCAATTGGGGCTTTTCTTATAGGCATCACCTTGTTGGCTGAGCCTGTTAGCCTACTAAAAATTGTTGCTGCCATGCTTATTGTTTCAGGATTGATACTCATGAAAATATCAAGTTCTTAAATCTTTGAGTTTCTAATGAAAGATTCACAGCAGACGACTTCGGCACGATTCTCTAACGCATAAATACGTGGAGGTAGCTCCTTCAACCATGGGGCCCTATACGCTAAATTAACGAAGGAAAATATAAAATTTAATTTTTGAGTGACCCATTAAAATGAGCGATAAGATACTTTACAATACTTTGGATACATGGAAAGAGCATTTGCCCACAGTCTCTCCTAATGCTCATAAATATACGCGGGGTTATGCTTTGTTTTGGGGAAGCCCGATATTAACAGGCGCTGTTCAACTCGCAACACTTGCAGCACGCAGCATTGGCACAGGCATCGTTGGTGTTTCTTGCACCAAAGAAACACACCCTATTTATGCGGCTCACATGGGCCTCTTAACGTTTACAGATCGCCAAAATTCTCCCTTTTCTATTTTTATTGAAAAAGCACGTGATCCTCGTGTTTCTGCCCTTTGCATTGGCCCTGGCCTCTTACCTGACGATGCATCATTCTTGGTGTCTCAAAAAGAATCTTTTTTATCTCTAGGTAAGCCCTTAATTCTAGATGGAGGATGCCTTGAGTCAAGCTGGCTTTCGTTCAAACGGTCCTGCCCCCTCATTCTAGCCCCCCACGCTGGAGAATGGGCACGATTGAGTGGAGATAATAATGGAGAAGAAGAGTATGTTCAAACTTGGGTGGAGAAAAATGCCGTGACTGTTGTCCTCAAAGGAGGCTAAAACAACGGTCTTTAGCCCTGGGCAATTACCCATTCAACATATTGGCGCATCACGCTATTTATCAACAGCTGGCACAGGCGATATCCTTGCAGGGATCATCACAGGTCTTATTGCCCAAGGAATGCCTGTTCACCAATCATGCGCAGCAGCCGTTTGGATACATGCAAAAGCAGCAGAACAAATCGGCCCCTATTTGCTTGCAGAAGACTTGATTCA
>JBQCDM010000137.1:0-14148 GCA_051961235.1 Nucleicultricaceae bacterium (SeqCode) | reverse complement strand
CGATGCGCGTGCTTATCGTAATACGATTGTTCCCGAAGCACGTGGTATGGCAACACAAATTGTTCAAAAGGCGGAAGGCTATAGACAAGCGGTTGTTGCGGAAGCGGAAGGTCAATCCGAGCGTTTTCAATCGGTTTTGAAACAGTTCCAAAAGGCGCCCGATATTACGCGTAAACGCATCTATATTGATACCATGAAGTCCATTTTGAAGGGGACAAACAAGGTATTAATTGATCAAAAGTCACAGGGTATTGTGCCGTTCTTGCCTATGCCTGAATTAAAGGCAAAACCAAGTGTACCAGAACCTGTTGTTGAATCCCCCGCGTCGATGTCTACAGAAAACCCTAGTTTTTCTGACATGAGTCGCATGATGAAAAAAGAGGTAAAGCCATGACTCAACAATCTCTGATAAAGTATGTGATCACTGGTGCTGCTTTTTTCTTTCTTCTTTTCAATTCTGTTTTTGTTGTCAATCAGATTGAAAAAGGGCTGGTGTTTCAGTTTGGTGAGCTGGTGCGTGTTGTCGATACCCCTGGCCTTAAATTTCGAATTCCGTTCATACAAAATGTGATTTTGTATGATGGCCGTTTGTTGGACTATAATCTTCCTGTCATTGAAGTGACGGCAGAAGATCAAAAGCGTATCGTTGTTGATCTCTATGCACGTTACAAAGTGCAAGATCCATTTTTGTTTTATAAAACGGTGGGCAATATTGCAGGCGCACAAAATCGTTTGGCGACAATTGTTCCAGCGAGCATGCGTCGCGTAATTGGACGTGTGCCCTTATCTAATATGCTCTCGCCAGAGCGTGCAAAAATTATGCATGAAATTCGTGAAGAAGTACGTCGCTCTGCCCAAAGCTTTGGTATTGAAGTGCGCGATGTGCGCATCATTCGAGCGGATCTGCCAAAAGAGAATAGTGAGGCGATCTTTAAACGCATGGAAAGTGAGCGCAAGCAAGAAGCTAAGCAGTTTAGAGCGGAGGGGCGTGAGAAAGCACTTGAGATTCGATCGGCTGCGGATAAGGAAAAAACGATTATGCTTGCAGAGGCCGAGAAAAAGGCTCAAATTCTTCGAGGAGAAGGTGATGCACTAACGGCTGAGATTTTTGCTAAATTTAGTGATTACAAAGACTTTTTTGCGTTTTATCGCTCAATGACTGCTTATCAAGAGGCTCTTCAAGCCCAAGATACGACAATCATTTTGTCACCAACGAGTGAATTTTTTGAATTTTTTGGCTCGAAGCCGCAATAGACTAGGAGGAAGTCATGAGAATGTGCGATAAAAATAAAAGGGCTCCATTAGGTTGGATAAAAAAGACCGTGGTGAGTGCTGCCCTTGTATTTTCTGTGATGGGTGCACCGATGCCAGCAGCCGCTGCAGATGCGCCACAAGATTTTTCGAAAATTGTAGCACCACTGTTGCCTTCTGTTGTCAATATTTCAACAACGACTGAAGTGAAGAGAGACAGACAGAAATATGGGATTCCACGCTTTCCAAATGGATCAGACCTTGAAGAACTCTTCAGACAATTTTTTGAAGGTCAAGATATGGAAGGCGCTCCACAAAGAGCAACTTCTCTTGGTTCTGGACTTGTTGTTGAGCAAGTTGGTAACGAGGGTTTCATCTTGACATGCAACCATGTTATCGAAGAGGCGGACGAGATTAAAGTTATTTTACATGACAACACAGAATTAAAAGCAACTGTTGTTGGACGTGATAAGCGTACAGATATTGCGCTTCTCAAAGTAAAGACTGAGAAAAAATTGACGCCTGTCGTATGGGCCGATATTCAAGATGTAAAAGTAGGACAATGGGTGATTGCGATTGGTAACCCCTTTGGACTTTCAAGCACCGTGACGGTCGGTATTGTCTCGACGTTGGCGCGTCAAATTGCATCGCGTGCACGTGGTATGGTGGGTGATTACATCGAGGGCTATATCCAAACCGACGCCTCAATTAACATGGGTAATTCAGGTGGGCCACAATTTAATACCGACGGAAAAGTGATTGCGATAAGCACAGCGATTTTCTCACCTAATGGCGGTAACATTGGCATTGGCTTTGGAATTCCATCTGACATTGCAAAACAAGTTTATGAGCAACTCAGAAAATTTGGCCGTACAAAGAGAGGTTGGTTGGGTGTTCGTATTCAAGGCATGAATAAAGCCATTGCAGAGTCTCTTGGTTTGTCTAAGCCCGATGGTGCTCTTATTGCTGAGGTGTCGCCAAAAGGTCCTGCAGCACAAGCAGGCATCAAAAGCGGTGATGTTATTTTGAAATACAATGGCGTTGATGTGAAAGAATCAAGAACACTTCCTCGTATTGTGGGTGAAGGTCCTATTGGAAAGAAAGTGCCTTTACTTATCTGGAGAGATGGACGTGAAATGACAGTCGAAGCAAATGTCGGTGAATTTGAAGAAGCTGAATCATCTGGGCTGATCAATGATGGCCAGCAAGAAGAAGAGCAAACAGTCTATAAAAAAGACAAGAGAATTCTTGGCATGACGTTAAAAGCGCTCAACCCTCTTTTGATTGAAAAATATAAAGTTCCAGAGGATGTAAAGGGTGTATTAGTTGAATCCGTTGATCCAAGAAGTAATGCAGCTGAGCTTTTCGGGCGCGGTGATGTGATTACGGAAGTGCGTTATAAGAATGAGTCAGTTATTGTGACGACGCCTCAACAGATTGAAGAATTTGCGGAAAAGGTTCGTAAAAAACTTCCATCCCGCCCAAGCAATGATGATTCAAGTGAAATATCTGAGAACACCATTTTGTTCTTAGTGAATCGTCAGGGTAACGCGCGTTTTGTGCCTTTAAATATTGATGAGAAAGCCTCATTAAATGATGATTCGGACGATGATTCAGAAAAAGAAAAACCTAAAAAGCGTCGAAAGAACTAAGTGCTATTAAGGTTCAACGTTAGAATAAGGAGTTAAAAGTGGTGAGGGGCTGAAGAGTCTCTCACCCTTTTTTATATGTGTGATGGACGAATATAGTTTTAATGTGGATGTTGTTGACACTAAAACCCGGCTTGATAAATTTTTGGTGAGTCAAAGTACCGGGTTGACGCGCTCACGACTCCAAGCACTTATTGAATCAGGGTTTGTTCGTGTGGATGGTTTAGTGCGTCCTTGCTCTTACCTCTTGCGGGGGAATGAACAGGTTCATTTGGTGGTGCCTCCTCCTGAAGATGCCATCCCACAAGCAGAGGATATTCCCCTTACTATTGTGTATGAAGATGAAGATCTTATTGTGATCAATAAGCCGGCAGGTCTTGTGGTGCATCCAGCGCCAGGTCATGCAGGACATACGCTTGTTAATGCTCTTTTGAGCCATTGCGGCGATGAACTATCAGGTATTGGTGGCGTTAAACGCCCAGGCATTGTGCATAGGCTGGATAAAGGGACCAGCGGTCTTATGGTGATTGCAAAAAATGACAAGGCGCATCAATCCTTGATGAAGCAGTTTGATAAACGCACCATTTCAAGAAAATATCTGGCTGTTGTTTGGGGCACACCACCTGCTGAAGGGCGTATTGAAGGAAATATTGGACGCAGTACTAAAAATCGAAAGAAGAGGGCTTTGGTTGAAGTGGGCGGAAAGCACGCAGTTACCCACTTTAAAATGAGGCAATATTTGGAGAGAGGGATCAGCCTTTTAGAATGTTCTCTTGAGACTGGACGCACGCACCAAATCCGAGTGCACTTATCGTCAAAAGGGTTTCCTATTCTCAATGATCCGCTCTATGGACGAACACCACGGGGTGTTGCTGAGCGGATTCATAAGTGTCTTAAAGAAAATATTGTTGAGGCCGAACGGCCCCTTTTACATGCTTTTGAGCTGACTTTTATTCATCCAACACATAAAAAAATAGAAAAATTCACGTGTGATCTACCAGAAGATATAAAAAATGTGATAGCATGCTTGCAAAACAATGAGAAAAATAGGGGACGCGCTTGATCTTGGATAAAGATAAAAAAGATCACGATCACGAGCTCGACGAGACGGATCAAGAATCAGAAGAAAAAAACGAAGATGTGCAAGATGACGCTGATCTTGAAGAGGAGCAGCAAGGAGAAAGTGCATCAAAGGAATATGCGTTCGACTCACATGTTTCTGATGCGGATACGCTCAGTAATTACATTCGTAATGTCAATAAATTTCCGATGCTTGAGGCGGAAGAAGAATATGAGCTTGCACGCAAATGGTGTGAAGAGGGTGATAATGCGTCTGCCAATAAAATTGTCCAAAGTCACTTAAGACTCGTGACTAAGATTGCTGCAGGATACAAAGGATATGGACTGCCTTTGCATGATCTTATTTCTGAAGGCAATATTGGTATTCTGCAGGCATTACGGAGGTTCGATTCGAAGAAAGGGTTTCGATTTTCGACCTACGCCATGTGGTGGATCAAAGCGAGCATAAAAGACTATATTATGAAGACGTGGTCTCTCGTTAAAATCGGGACTACCTCGGCCCAAAAAAAACTTTTCTTTGGTTTGAAGAGCTCCAAAAAAAAACTAGGCATCGCGGATGATGTGGGTCTTGGTGCTGATGAAATAAAGAAAATTTCTGAAGAACTCGGTGTTTCTGAAGAAGAAGTGTTTGACATGGATATGCGCCTTTCAGGCTCAGATTATTCTCTCAATTCCTTTGTGGGCGACGACAATGAATCCGAATGGCAAGATTGGTTGGTTGACGATGAACTGGGACATGAATCACGTTTAGCTGATTCTGATGAGAGCGTGAAGCGGCAAAAAATCTTAGATGAAGCCATGGAATGCTTGGATGAGAGAGAATATTCTATTCTAAAAGCACGTCGTCTTACAGAGCCACCTAAAACGCTTGAAGACATTTCGCTAGAGTATGGTATTTCACGAGAAAGAGTGCGACAAATAGAAGTGAAAGCGTTTTCTAAGTTGCAAAAGCATGTACGCGATGTGGTGCAAGAGCATCATCACTTCTAAAGAAATGACGCTATTTTCTAGAGGCCAATGAGGCGTGAAATTGTCAATGTCATGCCATGCCGATTGAAGCTTTGACTTTTTAGGTAGACCTCGCCTATAAAGATTAAAAGGATTCAATCACGTTGTTCAAGGAAGTACAGATTTAGTATGTCGAAGCTCATTCCTGATACAGAAGCGTATGTTGTTTCAGCACGTAAATATAGACCCAAGAGATTTAGCGACTTGATCGGTCAAGAGGCTATTGTCCAAGTTTTGACAAATGCCATTAAGCACAATCGATTGCCAAGCGCTTTTATTTTGACGGGTATTCGAGGTGTTGGAAAGACAACCATTGCCCGACTCATTGCCCGTACACTCAATTGTTCTGATGTGACTGGAGAAGGCGCATTTTTTGATGCGTGTGGCGTGTGTCCATCCTGTGTTGCGATCAATCAAGACGCTCATTTAGATGTTATTGAAATGGATGCAGCGAGCAGGACAGGTGTAGATGATGTTCGGGAACTGATTGAAGGATCAAAATATAAGGCTGTTTCTGCGCGGTATAAGATATACATCATTGACGAAGTGCATATGCTCTCAAAAAGTGCTTTCAATGCGCTTTTAAAAACGCTGGAAGAGCCTCCGCCTCACGTCAAATTTATTTTTGCAACAACCGAAATTGATCGTGTTCCAGATACAATACTTTCGCGCTGTATGCGCTTTGATTTGAAGAGAATACATCCAGCGACTTTGAAAAATTATTTAAAAGATATTGCAACGCGAGAAAATGCAGAGATAGAAGATGCAGCGCTTGATCTTATTTTAGACGCAGGTGAAGGATCTGTGCGTGATTCTTTGTCGATGTTGGATCAGGCGATTACGCTTAGTCAGTACAAAGTAACACGCACCTTTGTGGAAGATATGCTAGGCCGCGTGCGACGTGAAGATTTAGAGCGCCTCTTTACGCATGTGGTTCAAGGCGAGATTGGTGGGGCGCTTTCTTTGTTTGCAGAACTTTATGAACGGGGCTCTGACTCTCTTGCGATCTTGCAAGATCTTTTGGGATTAATTCACGAGACGAGCATCAGTAATCAGATGCAACAATCAACGTCAAATCCCTCAACATTTTCTGCGTTATCGATTCCTATTTTAACGCGCCTTTGGCAGGTTTTGTTAAAAGGGCTTGGAGAAATGAAACAAGCACCTTCAACTTTTGATGCAGCGCAGATGATCTTGATTCGCCTTGCCTATTTGAAGGATGTGCCAGCCCCCTCTGATTTGATGGATTTGCTACAACAATTGACAGACAAAACGGAGAAAAGAGCGAATGCGCCAGAGCCTTCACTGTCTTCGACGCGTATTGAAGAAGGGCCCAAGCAGGCACCTGCATTAAGCGTGGTGCCGGATGCACCATCTGTAGAGCGACCCCTTGAAGATGCAAAAACTGTGGCGATGCCGTCCTCTCATTCTAAGGAATCGCCCTTTGAAAACGAAGCGCTGAAGGTTTTCCCTGGCGCTAAAATAGACTATATTTCTTAAACTTTCAGGCTCATATTAAAAGGAGATACAATGACAAACTTTAATCAAATCATCAAACAAGCCCAACAAATGCAGGCCAAGATGGCAGAAGTGCAAGCTAAATTAGATCAGCTGCATGTGGAAGGAACTGCAGGTGGTGGCATGGTGACAGCAACGATGAGTGGTAAAGGGAATTTGATCTCGCTCAAAGTTAGCCCTGAAATTGTGGATCCCAAAGAGATTGAGATGTTAGAAGATCTTATTGTTGCGGCTATTAATGATGGTAAAGCAAAAGCTGAATCAAAAGCATCTGAGGAGATGGAAAAAATTACAGGTGGCATGAAACTTCCAGGAGGCCTTTTCTAAAAAGGCTCTTATGCTCGATGATTTCGCCGGATTTACAAAATCTTATCAAAATGCTCTCCAAGCTGCCGGGGCTGGGCCCTCGTTCGGGTAGGCGGGTGGCTTTGCATTTGATCAAGGGAGGGCGGGACCTTTTGCGCCCTCTTGCCCAAAGCTTGATGGATGCAGCCGAGCGTGTACAAACCTGTTCTGAGTGCGGTAGCCTTGACTCACAAAGTCCGTGCGCTATTTGCGCAAACCCGGCGCGTGATCCATCGTCCCTTTGTATTGTGCAAGATGTGGCTGACCTTTGGGCGATGGAGCGTGCTCAGATCTTTAAGGGACGCTATCACATTTTAGGAGGCACTCTTTCAGCGCTTGATGGCGTGGGGCCGAATGAACTCCATATTCCAGAGCTTATTGAACGCTTGAAAGGGATGTCGTCGCTTACAGAAGTGATTTTAGCACTCAATCTAACCATTGAAGGGCAAACGACAGCACATTACTTGGCAGAGCGTATTCAGCAAGAAATCGGTTTGCCTGTAACAGCACTAGCGCATGGTATACCCTTAGGTGGTGAACTAGATTATTTAGATGAAGGAACGCTCAGCACGGCACTCCTTGGTCGTCGCCCTCTTTGAGTCAAATATCAAAAAGCGGACAGCAACCCAACCATAGTGCCACTAAGGCAGCTAGCAAGGGTGCCCGCAAGAAGAGCTCTGAATCCTAGTTGAATAATTTCATGTCGTCTTGATGGCGCCATTGTCCCAATCCCACCAATTTGAATACCGATACTACTAAAGTTTGCAAAACCACATAAAGCATAGGTCATGATGAGGTTGGTGATAGGGCTCAATGTTCCTTTTGGTAAATCTGCAAGGGAGATGAAAGCAACCACTTCGTTCAAAACGGTTTTTGTTCCAAGTAGATTTCCTGCTGTGTGTGCTTCTGACCAGGGGATGCCCATGAGCCAGGTAACAGGCGACATCATCCAGCCAAAAATCGTCTGAAGTTGGAGCCCTTGTCCGCTACCAAGAGGGATAAGTGAGAGTATAGAATTCACAAGCGCAACAAGAGCAAGTGCCACGATCAACATAGCAATAATGTTGAGAAAGAGCTTCATCCCATCTGTTGCGCCCTGCGATACGGCTTCCATGGATCCTGTGAAATGGTAAGGGATCACCATTTCTCCTGTTGTGTCTTCGCCCACATGGGGAATTAAGATTCTGGAAATGGTGATAGCTGCAGGAATGCTAATGATGGATGCTGTTAAAATATGGCTTACAGGGTTGGCGATAGATTGCTCTAAAATTGATCCATAGAGAACCATAATGGTGGCTGATGTGGTTGCCATACCGGCTGTCATAATTGTAAAAAGTTCGCTTCGTGAAATTTTTTCAAGATAGGGGCGGATCAAAAGAGGGGCGTCTGTTTGACCTAAAAAAACTTTTGCAGCACAACACACACCAAGAGCACCACCCACATCAAGGGTTTTATTAAGCCCCCAAGAGAAAAAGCGGACGATTGTTGGCAATACTTTCCAATGAAAGAGTAGCATTGAAAGAGCGCTGATCACAATAATCATAGGCAATGCGTGAAAGGCAAAAACAAAAGAGCTGCACCCTTCATTAACTGTGAAGGGAAGATCTGCACCACCTAAATAACCAAAAACGAATTTAGTGCCTTCAAGCGTTGCCAATTTTAATTCATTAATGCCTTTGCTCATCAGCAAAAAGGCTTTTTGAATGACTGAAACTTTGAGAATTAAAAAGGCTAGAATAAACTGGGTGAAAATGCCGCCCAAGACAGCTTTTACGCGAACCTCTGATCGATTTTCACTCAAAAGCCAGGGAATCAGCATGAAAACGAAAATACCAAGGAGTGCTTGAAATACCGACGTATATTGACCCATCCCGTCCTCTTTGAGCTTATGAATTATCTCATTGTATTTAGCATCATTGATCGCTAAAAATATAACTGGTTGATATATGAATCTTAGTGAAAAATCAAATCGAAAATGACGCTTGTTTCAGAATACGCATGGGTCTTGCAAGGTTTGCTGATGCTCGTTGGAGTAGGGGGCGGTGTTTTGCTCTCCCGTTTAATGATGATGTCGCGCATGCACGCCATCCAAGAAGAATGCAGCCTGATGATCCGCGATTTGGAGGCAAGCGAACGTTCGCGTTTGCAGCTCGATCAAGAGCTTTCTCTTTGTCACGCAGAACTCATGGAGACAAAAGAGAAAAAAACCATTGCAGAAGAACGCTTGAAAATCTATGAAGCCTACCAAAAAAAGGCCGAAGACTTAAGCGTGGCTCTTGGAGAATCTCAGCGTAAGGAAGCCCAGCTTTCAACAGCGTTATCACAAGAACGGCGCGGTTTTGAGGAAAAGCTAACACTCCTTGAGGAGGCAGGGCGAAAAATGCAAGATGCATTTAAAGCGCTTTCTTATGAGGCTTTAGAAAAAAACAATCATCAATTTTTATCTCTGGCACAACAGTCTTTTGAAAAATTGCAGGCTTCTGCAAAGGGGGATTTAAATCTTAAAGAAAAGGCAATCGCTGAGATGGTCACACCGCTTCGAGAATCATTGCGTGGGGTTGATCAAAAATTACATGATCTTGAGAAAGAGCGCGTGAGTGCGTTTCAAACCTTGAAACATCAAGTCAATGATATGATCCTCTCGCAAAAAGAGCTTAAATCTGAGACAGCAAATTTAGTACGTGCATTGCGAACACCTCATGTGCGTGGCAGGTGGGGTGAAATGCAACTCAAACGGGTTGCTGAAATTAGTGGCATGAATGCATACTGTGATTTTGTGGAACAATCGCATCATGTCCATGAGTCTCGCATTATCCGCCCTGATATGATCGTTAATTTGCCCGAAGGAAAACGCATTATTGTGGATGCTAAAGCGCCTCTTCAGGCTTACCTAGAGTCGCTGGAAGCTAAAACGGATGAAGAGCGCTCAGATCTTTTAAAAAAGCATGCAAGCCAAGTTAAAACACATATCACAACTCTTTCGTCAAAAGCCTACTGGGATCAGTTTCCATCTGGAGAAACGCCAGAATTTGTTGTTCTTTTCTTACCTGGGGAGACATTTTTCAGTGCTGCGCTCGAACAAGAATCAGGTCTCATTGAGATAGCAGCAGAAAAGAAGGTTATTCTCTCGACACCGACGACACTGATCGCCTTATTACAGGCCATTGCTTATGGATGGCGTCAAGAAAGAATTGCAAAAAATGCGCGTGAAATTAGCGCACTGGGCAAAGAGCTGTATAAAAGATTTTCAGATCTCTCCAAACATTTAAACAAATTGGGCCATGATTTAACATCCTCTGTCAACACATACAATCGAACGATTGGGACTTTCGAGTCACGCTTTTTACCGTCTGCACGGCGGTTTAATGAGCTGGGGATTGGAGGCGAGAATCAGAGCATCACTTTTCAGTCGGTTGATATAACGCCCCGTTCCCTTAAAGGTGTCTTAGCAAAAGAGGTTGGAGAGGCAACAAATCTCGATCAAGAACAGGGAATGCTTGAGTAAGGGGGCTTGAAATAATTTAGCGAAAAATTATCACGAGATGGTTTTCAAGTGGCATGAGTATTGGTAAGATCGGATAAAAATTATAAAAGGATAAACTTTGAATAACTTTGACCTTAACAAAACGATGATGGCAATACTGCTTGCACTCATTTTAAGTTTATTGTCCGGTATCATTGCTGACAAGCTCGTCTCGCCAAAGAAATTAGCTCACAATGCCTTTGTTGTGGAAGGTGTTGAAGAAACTGCGCCCGCAGGTGGCGAAGTGAAAAAAGATGTGATTGAGCCAGTAACCGCGCTTTTGGCATCGGCTAATATTGAACACGGGCAAAAACTTGCAAAGCAATGTTTGCAATGCCATACCCTTGAAAAGGGTGGGGCTAACAAAATTGGCCCAAATCTTTGGAATGTCGTCGGCAACAAACATGGTCATATGGCAGGATATGCGTATTCTTCAGCGATCCTTAAGAAGGAGGGGAATTGGGATTTTGAGAACTTAAATCACTTCCTCTATAAACCACAAGCCTATATACCTGGTACTAAGATGTCGTTTGTTGGGTTTAAGAAGGTTCAAGATCGTGCAGATGTGCTTGCATATCTGCATACACTGAGCGATGCTCCTGTGCCATTACCTGCACCGTAATTGTGTTTGTTGTTAAGGATTTATATGAAAAAGATAATTTTAAGTGTGCTTGCAGTCTTCTGTTTAACGCATCAAGCAGAAGCTGTTCATGGGGTTAGTTTGTATAACGCGCCTCTTAAATATGGCGCAGATTTTAAAAACTTTGATTATGTAAATCCTGAGGCTCCTAAAGGGGGAGAACTCAAGCTTTCCGCTCTTAATACATTTGATTCCTTTAATCCTTTTATGGTGAAGGGCACGGCTGCTGCAGGCTTGACGCCTCTCTATCCTTCCCTTTTACATGCAACGCTCTCTTGCCGCGCGCAGGATGAGCCATTTTCTGATTATGGCTATATTGCTGAATCTTACGAGGTTGATCCGGAAGGGCTTTGGATTACGTATACGCTCCGAGAGAACATCACTTTTCACGATGGTACCCCTATTACTGCTGATGATGTGATTTATACTTTCAAGCAATTGATCGCTAAAGGCTCTCCTTTATACAAGGCGTACTATCGTTCAGTCAAAGATGTCATCAAGCTTGATCAAAGACGGGTGAAATTTACTTTTATTGATAATAGCAGCAAAGAACAAATTATGATTTTAGGTGAGTTGCCTGTTCTTTCTAAAGCGTATTTTGAGAAAAAGGGGTTTGATAATACAACGCTTGAGCCACCCGTTGGTAGTGGACCGTATAAAATTGATACCTTTGAAGCAGGGCAATATGTCATCTATAAACGCGTGCAGAATTGGTGGGGAGAGAATCTTCCTGTCAATAAGGGACGCTATAATTTTGATACGATTCGCTTTAAGTATTTTAAAGATCTCACCATAAGTTTTGAGGCGTTTAAGGGACATGAATACGATTTTCGTCACGAAGTTTCTGCTAAGAACTGGGTGCGTGGTTATGATTTTAAGGCGTTTTTAGAGGGAAAAATAAAGAAGCTTGAGTATCAAGATAAATCACCTGCTGCAGCGCAAGTGCTTGTGTTTAACACACGACGTCCCATTTTTGGTGATCTCACTGTTCGAAAAGCACTTAGCTATGCTTTTGATTTTGAATGGCTGAATAAAAACTTATTTTATAATATTTATGAACGTGTTTTGAGCTATTTTGCAGCCTCAGATCTTGCATCCAAAGGTCTAATTTCTGATGCAGAAAAAGCAATTTTAACGCCCTATAAAGATGAATTACCGGCCGGCATTTTTGATCAATCATTTACGTTACCAACATTTAATCGCCAAGCTGATCAGCGAGCGAACTTGATCAAAGCCGAATCCCTCTTACGCGATGCGGGATGGACTGTGAAAAATGGCGCATGTGTTAATGCCAAAACGGGCGAACGTTTTGAATTTGAGATTCTTCTGGCCGATCCAGGTATGGAAAAAGTAGTGCAAGGATTTGTGCAGAACCTAAAAAAACTTGGTATTGCAGCGCGTCTTCGTGTTGTGGATACACCGCAATATGTGCAACGCACTCAGAATTATGACTATGACATGATTATGATGGTCCTACCGCAGAGCATTTCCCCGGGCAATGAACAAAGAGATTTTTGGAGTTCTGCCTCTGCCGATCAACCGGGTGGCCGAAATTATGCAGGCATTAAAAATAAAGTTGTTGATGACATTGTTGAAAAAGTCATTGATGCAAAGGCGCGTGAGGAACTGATTGATACTGTTCGTGCGTTGGATCGTGTTCTTCTTTGGAACTATTTTACATTGCCCTTGTGGTTTTCACCCTATGATCGTTATGCTTATTGGAATAATATTATGATGCCTCCTGTGTTGCCATCTTATGTTTTTGACATTTATGCTTTATATGCGTCGTCTGGAGCTTCTTCAGATAAGGTGTAATAGCAGATGTTCTACTATATTCTTAAGCGACTCTTTCTTGTTATTCCAACGTTGTTTGGGATACTATTGGTTAATTTTGTGATCATTCAAGCAGCTCCAGGGGGTCCTGTGGAGCAAATGATCTCTAAAATTCGTGGAACAGATGTGGGTGCTACAGCGCGCTTTTCTGGTGAGGGAGGAGATTTATCATCCCACTCAACTATGATGGGTCTTGATGATCGTGTGTCAAAGTATGCAGGTGCTCGAGGATTAGACCCCGCTTTTATTCAAGAGCTTGAGAAACAGTATGGTTTTGATAAACCTCCGATTGAGCGGTTTTTCTTGATGATTAAAAACTATCTGACATTTAATCTAGGTCAAAGTTATTTTCGTGACACATCGGTTGTGACTTTAATTAAAGAAAAATTGCCTGTTTCTATTTCTTTGGGTCTTTGGTCAACACTCCTTATTTATCTAATATCTATTCCCCTTGGTATCAGAAAAGCGGTTAAAGATGGTTCTGCTTTTGATATTTGGACAAGCTCTGTTATTATTGTAGCGTACGCGATTCCAAGCTTTCTTTTTGCTATTTTTCTCATTGTGTTTTTTGCAGGTGGCAGCTTCTTTTCTATCTTTCCTTTGCGCGGACTTTTTTCAGATAATTTTGAATCGTTAACGCTAATTGGAAAAATCAAGGATTATTTTTGGCATTTGGCTTTGCCCTTAACAGCGCTTGTGATTAGTGGATTTGCCAACTTAACGTTTTTGACGAAAAACTCTTTTATTGAGGAAATTAATAAGCAGTACGTCATCACAGCCCGTGCAAAAGGATTATCAGAAAAAAAAGTGCTCTATGGTCATGTGTTTCGAAATGCAACGCTCGTGTTAGTTGCAGGATTGCCGTCTGCTTTTATTCATATCTTTTTTACAGGGGCTCTTTTAATCGAAGTCATATTTTCTCTGGATGGTATGGGGCTTTTAAGCTTTGAAACAGCGATCAATCGTGATTATCCTGTCGTATTTGGAACGCTTTATGTTTTTACGCTCGTAGGGCTTTCGCTTCATATTATTGCGGATTTGCTATACATGCTTGTTGATCCACGTATCGATTTTGAAAAGAGGGGCAGTTAAGGCATGTTTAAGTTTAAACCGCTCACACGTAAACGCTTGCAGCACTTTAGAGCGAATAAGCGTGGATTTTTCTCTCTTATTATTTTTCTGATACTTTTTTGCATAAGTTTGGGTGCGGAGTTCATTGCAAACGACAAGCCATACTATATTCACTTTCGAGGTGAATCGTATTTTCCAGTCTTTAAGACCTATACGGATAAAAGTTTTGG